>JANOMD010000341.1:0-12408 GCA_031420135.1 Rhodoferax sp.
CATGCTCGGTTTAATGCAAAGCCAACAGTTGCTGATCTCGTCGTTGATCGAGTTCGCCGACAGACACCATGGAGAAGGCGAAATCGTCTCGCGCCGGGTCGAGGGTGACATACACCGGTACACCTACAAGCAGGTCGCGGCCCGCTCACGTCAGGTTGCCAATGCGCTTGATGCACTCAAACTCAATTTCAGCGACCGGGTGGCCACGCTTGCATGGAACGGCTATCGCCATCTGGAGTTGTATTTCGGCGTGAGCGGGTCAGGTCGCGTATTGCATACGCTTAACCCGAGGCTGCACCCCGATCAAATCGCCTGGATCGCCAACCATGCGCAAGACACCGTGCTTTGTTTTGACTTGAGTTTTTTGCCGATCATCAAGGCGATTCATGGCAAATGCACCACCGTCAAGCACTTCATTGCCTTGTGTGACGCCGACAAATTGCCGGCAGATTCCGGCATCCCCGGGCTGAGGAGTTACGAAACCTGGATCGCTGAGCAACCCGCCCGCTACGAATGGCCCCAGTTTGACGAAAACTCCGCGTCCAGCATGTGCTACACAAGTGGCACTACAGGCAACCCCAAGGCGGCGCTGTACAGCCACCGGTCAACCATGTTGCACGCCTTTGCGGGCGCGCTGCCTGACGCGTTGGGCATGAGCGCGCGCGACTCAATTTTGCCGGTTGTGCCGATGTTTCACGTCAACGCGTGGGGCTTGCCCTATTCAGCCGCCATGACCGGCGCCAAACTGGTGTTCCCCGGCCCGGCGATGGATGGCAAGTCGATTTTTGAACTGATCGAGAGTGAGAAGGTTACCTTCGCAGCGGGTGTGCCTACGGTATGGCAAATGATGTTGGGCCATATGCAGGCAGGCGGGCTGCGTTTTAGCACCCTGAAGCGCACAGTGATTGGCGGATCGGCCTGTCCGCCAGCAATGATTTCTGCGTTCAATGATGATTACGGCGTGGAGGTACTGCACGCCTGGGGCATGACAGAGATGTCACCGCTTGGTACGGTGTGCACGCTTAAAAATCTGCATTTGCCGCTATCGTCTGCAGACAAGATGAAGGTCAGGCTCAAACAGGGCCGCGCCGTTTTCGGTGTCGACATGAAGATCGTCGATGGCGAGGGCGCGGAGTTGCCTTGGGATGGCAAGGCCTATGGTGACTTGCTTGTCAAAGGGCCATGGATCATCAGCGAGTATTTCAAGGGAAATGACGAAGGGGGCGGTTCGCCACTGGTTGACGGCTGGTTCCCCACGGGTGACGTTGGCACCATCGACCCCCAGGGTTACCTGCAAATCACGGACCGCAGCAAGGACGTCATCAAATCAGGCGGCGAGTGGATCAGTTCAATTGATGTGGAAAACATTGCCATGGCCCATACCGCTGTCGCGATGGCCGCCTGTATCGGCATGAAGCACCCCAAATGGGACGAGCGGCCCATCATTGCCGTTGTCAAGAAACCAGGGGCCGAGGTGTCGCGCGACGAGTTGCTGCGTTTTTTTGAAGGCAAGATTGCCAAATTCCAGATTCCTGACGATGTGGTGTTTGTTGACGCCATTCCCTTGGGCGGAACCGGAAAAATGCAAAAAACAAAATTGCGCGAAATACTCAAGGACTACCGGCTTCCCGGCGTGTAGGGCGAGCACCGCGTTTATTTTTGGTCGCGCAGGAGATACTTCCTAGGGTCAATCCCTAGAACTTTGACCCACTGGATCCTGTACCCTTAAGGTTTACCTATGACTGGAGTTTTCGATGATGTTTGGGATTAAAAACGGCTTTCAATTTGCAATCAGTGGCGTGGTTGCGGGCATTTTGATGGCAGGTGTTTCTAGTGCTTTTGCACAGGCCAAGCCAGCAGTGTCCACGGGCACAATGGCTGGTCAAACCGTCAAGATTGCGTTTATTGACCCCTTATCGGGACCATTTGCAAACGTTGGGCAAAACCAGCTGAAAAGCTGGCAATTTGCCGCCGAGCGTTTGAGCGGTGCGCAAAACCCAGCCGGGGTGAAATTCGAAGTTACCGGCTTTGACAACAAGGGCTCGCCCCAGGAAAGCCTGAACTCGCTGAAGGCTGCCATCGATCAAGGGTTCAAGATCATCACACAGGGCAACGGCTCTGGCGCTGCGTTGGCAATTTCTGACGCGGTCTCCAAACACAATGAGCGCAACCCCGGCAAAGAACTGATTTACCTGAACTATGCCGCTGTGGACCCGGCCTTGACGAATGAAAAGTGTGACTATTGGCACTTCCGCCTGGACGCTGACACCACCATGAAGATGGAAGCCCTGACCACGTTCATGAAAGACCAGCCCAAGGTCAAAAACGTGTATTTGCTCAACCAGAACTATTCGAATGGGCAGCAGGTGGCCCGCTACTTCAAGGAAGGCATTGCCCGCAAGCGCAGCGATGTGAAAATTGTGGGCGAGGACCTGCACCCGATCGGCCAAGTCAAGGACTTTGCGCCCTACGTGGCCAAGATCAAGCAATCTGGTGCCGATACCATCGTCACCGGCAATTGGGGCGCTGATTTGACGCTTTTTGTTAAGGCACTCAACGACGCTGGCTTGAAGCTGCCCATGTACACCTATTACGCAGGAGTTACAGGAACCCCAACAGCGCTGGCCGCTGGTGGCGACAGCGAGGTGTACGTGATAGCCTATGCGCACTCCAACCACACTGGCGTGATCGGAGCCATGAGTGCAGACTTCAAGAAAAAATTCAACGACGATTATTACACCTATGCCACGTACAACGGCATCAACCTGATGGGTGCCGCAATTGCCAAAGCGCAGTCGGCCGATCCGGTTAAATTGGCCGCGGCGCTGGAAGGCATGACAGTCAAGAGTTTTGCGGGCGAGGTGCAAATGCGCAAGTCCGATCATCAGCTCCAGCAGTCAATGTTTGTGACCAAATGGCAAAAGGTAGATGCCAAAAACACCTACAACGTGGAAAACACGGGATATACATTTGTGCCGATCAAACAGATGGATCCATATGTTTCAAGCACGCCTACCAGTTGCCAGATGAAGCGTCCTGCCTAGTAGGACATCTCACCCTGAACACCGGGCAGATTCGCACTGGCCCGGTGTTTTTTTGCAATCGCCCTTAACGCTTTTGTTGATCGGCGCGGTCATTCTTCCCGACACTGACAACCAACTATTTATCAGGGCGCATGGAGTTTTACACAATATCTTTGCTCAACGGCATCAGCTACGGGTTGCTGCTTTTCATGTTGAGCTCGGGGCTGACGCTCATATTCAGCATGATGGGCGTCCTGAATTTCGCTCACGCATCGTTCTATATGGTGGGTGCCTACTTTGCCTACACCATCACGTCAGTGATTGGATTCTGGCCGGCCTTGCTGATCGCACCGCTTCTTGTTGGACTGTTGGGTGCCGCGTTTGAGCGGTACTGCCTGCGCCGGGTTCACAAGTTTGGCCATGTGCCTGAACTGCTGATCACATTTGGGCTGAGCTACATCATTCTGGAACTGGTGCAACTGGTTTGGGGACGCAGCTCGGTGGATTACCGGGTTCCGGTCGCACTTGACGGCCCACTGTTCACACTTTTTGGAACGCAGTTTCCCATGTACCGCGCGTTCATGATGCTGGTTGCCTTGCTCATGTTGGTGGCGATCTGGCTTCTGCTTTCGAGGACCAGAATCGGCCTTGTCATTCAGGCGGCATTGACACACCCGGATATCGTCGAGTCGCTGGGCCACAATGTGCCCCGCGTTTTCATGCTGGTGTTTGGCGGCGGCTGCGCGCTGGCTGGGCTTGCCGGGGTGATTGGCGGAAACGCCTATGTGACAGAGCCCAGTATGGCCTTTTCAGTGGGCGGCGTTATTTTCGTGGTCGTGGTCGTGGGCGGCATGGGTTCACTGGCGGGCGCATTCCTGGCGTCTTTGCTGATTGGAATTCTGCAGACCTTTGCCGTGGCGATTGACACATCATTGGTTTCGGCGTTGCAGGCCATTGGGATCACGCTTGCGCCGACGACGTTTGGGTATGCCTTGTGGAAGCTCAAAATCAGCCAGGTCGCGCCGATCTTGCCTTACTTGTTTCTGGTCTTGATCCTGATCTTCCGGCCCAAGGGACTGCTTGGGAAAAGGGAGGGTTGAACCATGGCTTCCAATTCAACAAAGGCGTCATCCCTCAATTTTGGCCGCGTGCTGGTTTGGGGACTGTTTGCGGCGGTTTTGCTGGTGATGCCGGTCCTGTTCAACAGCAGTTTGAGTCAGACCATGCTCAGCCAGATGGGTATCGCCATCATCGTGTGTTTGAGCTACAACATGCTTTTGGGCCAGGGCGGCATGCTAAGTTTCGGCCATGCGGTCTATTCGGGTATGGGCTCATTTTTGGTCATCCATACCTTGAATCTGGTGACTGACGGCCTGCCGTTGCCGGTCAGCCTGCTTCCCATTGTGGGTGGTTTGTCGGCAATGCTGGTTGCTGTTGTGCTGGGCTGGGTGACAACCAAAAAGGCCGCAACTCCTTTTGCAATGATCACCCTGGGAATTGGCGAGCTGGTGTGGGCCATGTCGCTGATGTTCCCGGAGTTTTTCGGCGGCGAGGGCGGCGTTTCAGCCAACCGGGTAGCCGGTGCAAAGGTATTCGGCATCACCTATGGTCCACAGATTCAGCTTTATTACTTGATCGCCATTTACACTTTTGTCTGCACGGCGCTTATGTTCGCGTTCACACGCACACCACTTGGCAGAATGCTCAATGCTGTGCGTGACAACCCGGAGCGCGTCGAGTTCGTGGGTTATGACACCCAAAAAGTACGCTATTTCGCTTTTATCATTGCGGCCTTTTTTGCCGGAATATCCGGCGGTTTGGCCGCGTTGAACTTTGAAATTGTGACTTCCGAAGTGGTGGGTGGCAGCCGCTCTGGCGCCTACTTGCTGTTCACGTTTCTGGGCGGTGCCACTTTCTTTTTTGGGCCCATCATAGGCGCCGTTCTGATGGTGCTGGCGTTTGTACTTCTGTCCGAGTTCACCAAGGCCTGGCTGCTTTACCTTGGGTTGATTTTCCTTTTTATGGTGATGTTTGCACCTGGCGGCGTGGCATCGCTGATTATGATGAACCTGCGGGTTGCATCTTATGGTCACCTCAAAAAGTTGACTGGCAGCTATGTGGCGCTTTTCATCACAGCCTTAATTGTCTTGTTGGGTGCAGCCGCGATGATTGAAATGGTGTATCACGTGCAGCTGAATGCGGCGCTTGGCCCTGAGCTGGAGTTTATGGGTGCAAAGCTTGACGCGACGGGTCTTGGAAGCTGGCTGGGGGCCATCTCGGTCATGGGGGTTGGCCTGTTCTTGTTCGAGCTGTGTCGCCGGAAATTTGCCGGTCAATGGAGCGAAATACAGCAAAGCATTGAAACCGAAACCCAACGCCGGGACGCAGCATGAAAACGATACCTGCAACCTATGCCCTGGAACTCAAAGACCTTCGCAAGAGTTTTGGCAAGGCGGACATCATTCGCGGCATCAGTCTGGCCATTCCCGCTGGCGAAAGGGTTGGCATCATCGGCCCCAATGGCGCCGGCAAATCGACGCTTTTCAATTTGATCAGTGGCCGGTTTGAACCCACCAGTGGTGACGTGCTGCTCAATGGTGAACGGCTCAATGGAAAAAAGCCGTTTGAAATCAATCGCCTGGGCTTGAGCCGAAGCTTTCAGATCACCAATATTTTCCCCAAGCTGAGTGTTTTTGAAAACCTGCGGTGCGGCGTACTGTGGAGTCTTGGATACAAATACACATTTCTCAAGTTCCTGGCCAATCTTGATGACGCCAACCAACGGGCCAACGAACTGATGCAAATGGTCAACCTTGAAAATAAGCGTGAAGTTCTTGCCATGAACCTCACCTATGCCGAGCAGCGCGCGCTTGAGATTGGCATCACGATTGCCGGAGGTGCCAGTGTCATCCTGCTGGATGAACCCACTGCCGGGATGAGTAAAACTGAAACCAGCCGGTTCATCAAGCTGATCAAGGATGTGACAGTTGGCAAGACGCTTTTGACGGTGGAGCATGACATGGGCGTGGTATTTGGCCTTGCCGACAAGATAGCGGTTGTGGTGTATGGCGAAGTACTGGCCTACGACACGCCCGAAGCAGTTCGCGCCAATCCGCGTGTGCAGGAAGCCTATTTGGGCTCTTCCGTGGCGGACGCTCAGGTACAGGGGCACTGAAACCATGCTCACAATCCACAACTTGAATGCGTTTTACGGAAAGAGCCATGTCCTTCATGGCGTCAACCTGAGCGTCAACGCGGGTGAAATCGTGGCGCTCCTTGGACGCAATGGTTCCGGGCGGTCAACTACCGCCAAGGCAATCATGGGTCTGGTGGAATGCCACGGATCCCTGGCCTGGAAAGGCCAGGAAATCCTGGGGCGCAAGACCTTTGAGATTGCTCATTTGGGGATTGGATATGTGCCTGAAAACCGGGACGTTTTCCCCAATCTGACAGTTGAGCAAAACCTTTATTTGGGGCAGAAAAGTGCCCGAAAGTCCGGGCGATGGTCGCTGGACGACATGTACCAGCTCTTTCCCCGACTCAAGGAACGCCAGCACACCGAAGCCGGCGTCATGTCTGGCGGCGAGCAGCAAATGCTGACACTCTGCCGCACGCTGATGGGCGATCCGGACCTGATCATCATCGACGAGCCGACTGAAGGCCTGGCGCCCAAAATTGTGGAATTGGTTGCCGAATTCCTGAAAGAACTCAAGCGGCGTGGCATTTCTGTGCTGTTGATCGAACAGAAACTCAATATTGCCATGGCGATTTCTGACCGGGCGCTGGTCATGGGCCACGGCAGCATTGTGTTTGATGGCACGCCGAAGTCACTGCGTGCAGATGCCGAAATTCGCAGGGAGTGGTTGGAGGTTTGACCCCCCATCTCGGTTGCGACAAAACCTGGTATTTCAATCGTTGGGTGACCGCTGCGACCATCACCCTGATCTTACAATTCAACAAACGCACGGTCGTTCTATTTTTTAAGGATCCCCAACATGACTGCAGAATACAAAGTGCACGGCGATGTCGCAGTGATCGCAATGAACAACCCGCCAGTCAATGGCCTGGGGTATTCAACCCGGCTAGCCATCGCCGACGGGCTGGCCAAAGCCAATGCCGATAACGCAGTCAAGTCGATTGTCCTGACGGGTGCCGGTAAAGCGTTTTCAGGTGGCGCAGACATCAGGGAGTTTGGCTCGCCCAAGGCATTGGCCGAGCCAAATTTGCTCAGCCTGATCCTGGCCGTTGAAAACTCGGGCAAACCGGTGATAGCGGCGGTGCATTCGGTTTGCATGGGCGGTGGCCTGGAACTGGCCCTGGGTTGCCACTACCGGATTGCGGCACCTGGCTGTAGCGTGGCTTTGCCTGAAGTGAAACTGGGGCTGATTCCCGGGGCAGGCGGCACGCAGCGGTTGCCGCGGGTTTTGGGGGTGGAAGTTGCGCTGAACATGATTGTCAGTGGCGAGCCAGTCAAGAGCGAGATGCTGGCGATGCTGCCCGGGCAAAAGCTGTTTGACAAAATGGCGGGTTCCGCCGAATCGCTTGCCGATGAGGCGCTTGCGTATGCACGCTCGCTGGCCGACGTGCGGCCATTGCCATTGGTTCGCAACCTGCCCTGCAAACATCCGCTGGGCGATGCGTACTTCCAGTTTGCCCGCAACATGGTGACAGGAATGTCCAAGAACTTTCCCGCACCCGTCAAATGCGTTGATGTCGTTGAGGCGGCCACGAAACAGAAGTTTGACGCCGGCATGGCGATTGAGCGGGAAGTTTTCACGGGCTTGATGTTTACGCCAGAAAGCAAGGCGCTGCGCCATATTTTCATTGCCGACCGCGCCGCTTCCAAGATTCCCGATGTGCCCGCCGATACGCCCCAGCGCGTCATCAAATCAGTCGCGGTGATTGGTGCTGGAACCATGGGCGGTGGTATTTCGATGAATTTTTTGAACGCAGGCGTTCCGGTGAAAATTCTTGAGATGAAACAGGAAGCACTGGACAAGGGGCTGGCCATCATTCGCAAAAATTACGAATCGCAAGTCAAAAAGGGCAAGCTCAAGCAGGACAACTATGAGCAGCGCATGAGCCTGCTGACCACCACCTTGAGTTACGACGACCTGAAAGATGCCGACATGGTGATCGAGGCCGTGTTTGAGGAGATGGGCGTCAAGGAAAAAGTGTTCAAGGAACTGGATCGGGTGATGAAGCCCGGTGCGGTGCTGGCCTCCAACACTTCAACGCTTGACGTGAACAAGATCGCGTCATTCACAAAACGCCCGCAAGACGTGGTTGGCATGCATTTCTTCAGTCCCGCCAACGTGATGAAGCTGCTGGAAGTGGTGCGCGGCGAGAAGACCGCCAAAGACGTGCTGGCAACGGTGATGTCGGTGTCCAAAAAGATCAAGAAAACCGCCGTGGTATCCGGCGTTTGCGACGGCTTCATTGGCAACCGCATGGTGGAGCAATATGGCCGTCAAGGTGGCTTTTTGCTGGATGAAGGTTGCACGCCGGCGCAGGTTGACAAGGCCATTGAAAAGTTCGGTTTTGCCATGGGACCGTTTCGCATGGGCGACCTGGCAGGCAACGATATTGGTTGGGCCATTCGCAAACGGCGCGTGGTTGAAAAGCCGGACATGCTTTACAGTAAAACAGCGGATCTGTTGTGCGAGATGGGCCGGTTTGGGCAAAAGACCGGTGCTGGCTGGTACGACTATGTGGCCGGCAAACGCGATGCGATTCCGAACGACGCCGTGAACAAGATGGTTGAAGAGCATCGCAAGTCCAAAGGCATCACGCCGCGCAAGATTTCAGACGAAGAAATTGTTCAACGTCTGGTTTACGCGCTTGTCAACGAAGGTGCCCGAATCCTGGAGGAGGGCATTGCGTCCAAAGCCAGCGACATCGACATGGTGTATTTGATGGGCTACGGCTTTCCGATTTACCGGGGTGGCCCGATGAACTATGCTGATCAGGTCGGCCTGTTCAACGTCGTTCAAAGCATGAAGCGCTTTGCAAAAAATCCGCTGGACGATGCCAAGTTCTGGGAGCCTGCACCTTTGCTGGCCAAGCTGGCAGCCGAAGGCAAAACATTCAATTGAGGAGCTAAACATGACATCCGCTGTTATCGTATCGACCGCCCGCACGCCACTTGCCAAAAGCTGGAAGGGCTCTTTCAACATGACCCACGGAGCCACCCTGGGTGGGCACGCGGTTGAGCACGCGGTGAAACGCGCCGGTATCGAAGGTGCCGAGGTTGACGATGTGATCATCGGTTGCGCCAACCCTGAGGGTGCCACGGGTGCCAATATCGCGCGCCAGATCGCGTTGCGCGCTGGCCTGCCCATCACCACATCAGGCATGACGGTGAACCGGTTTTGCTCATCCGGTCTGCAAACCATTGCGATGGCCGCTCAGCGTGTCATCGCGGGCGAGGGCGACATCTTTGTGGCAGGCGGCGTCGAAAGCATTTCCTGCGTGCAACAGGAGATGAACACCCACATGCTGGCGGACCCTTGGCTGGTCAAAAACAAGCCTGAAATTTATTGGAACATGTTGCAAACGGCTGAGAACGTGGCCAAACGCTACGGCATCAGCCGCGATGCCATGGACGAATATGGCGCATCCAGCCAGCAAAAAGCCACCGCTGCGCTGGCTGCAGGCCGGTTCGATGCCGAGATCGCGCCCATCACCGTCACCACTGGCGTGGTAGACAAAATAATGGGCATGACGACCAGGCAAGTCACCGTCAGCAAGGACGAAGGCATCCGCGAAGGCACCACCAAGGAAGGCATCAGCGGGATCAAGCCAGCGATACCCGGCGGCGTCATTTCGGCCGGCAATGCCAGCCAGTTTTCAGACGGTGGCGGTGCCTGCGTCATCATGAATGAAACCCTGGCCGAGAAAAAGGGACTCAAGCCGTTGGGCCGCTTTCTGGGTTTTGCGGTGGCTGGTTGCGAGCCCGACGAAATGGGCATTGGGCCGGTGTATGCAATCCCCAAAGTGTTGAAGCGCCTTGGACTGACCGTCAATGACATCGACCTGTGGGAGCTCAACGAAGCATTCGCGGTGCAGGTGATTTATTGCCGCGACAAGCTTGGCATTCCCGCCGATCGTCTGAACGTCAACGGCGGCGCAATTGCGGTCGGTCACCCCTACGGCGTGAGCGGCCAGCGTTTGACGGGGCATGCATTGATCGAAGGCAAACGGCGCGGCGCAAAACGGGTGGTCGTGACCATGTGCATCGGCGGTGGCATGGGGGCTGCTGGCGTTTTTGAGGTTCTTTGACGCGCCAGGCACCGTGCGCGTTGCGTCAAACATTGCGCAAGTCACAGGGCGGTTCGACAGACAGACATCCGATCAGCGTCGGGAGATAGTTAGCTATTTAATACATAGCAAACTATCTATATAATACGAGAGCTAGAGGTGTATTTGATCGTTTTTGGCGATTTTTTGACCCTCTGGTGCACTTAAATTAACCTGTAGGTTAATTTTTTGGCGATTTTCTGACCATTCAACTGACAAGGCCGGGGCCGTCGCAATCTCTTTAAATCATGGCACTGCGCAAAACTCTCGACTTCCTCCTTCATGACTGGCTGGAAGTGACTTCCTTAAGCCAGCGCGCACGGTTCAAGGACCATTCGCGGGAAACGTTTGACGCGGTACTGGAAACCTGCGAGCGGATCGCCCGCGAAAAGTACGCACCGTTCAATCGCCTCATCGACACGCAGGAGCCGCACTTCGACGGCGAAAAGGTGATCTTGCCGCAAGCCACGCACGATGCCTACCGCGCCTACGCAGAGTCCGGCATGCTCAGTGCATCGCAGGATTACGAGATAGGCGGCATGCAGCTTCCTTACACAGTCGAAGCTGCGGCGAATGCATTTTTTGCCTGCGCGTCGGTCAGTATTGGTTCTGGCTTGCTGTCGGTCGGCAACGCCAATTTATTGATGAAGCATGGCACGACGCTGCAACAAGAGGTGTTTGCGCACAACGAGTTTTCTGGGCGCTGGTCTGGCACCATGTGTTTGAGCGAGCCGCAGGCGGGCTCCAGCCTGTCGGACATCACCACCCGCGCTGTGCCGGATGGCCCCGCCCACGCCGATGAACCGCTGGGTCCACGCTATCGGCTCAAGGGCAACAAGATGTGGATTTCGGCGGGCGAGCATGAGCTTACCGAGAACATCATCCACCTGGTGCTGGCCAAAATACCTGGCCCCGATGGGCGGCTGGTGGCCGGTACGCGCGGCATTTCGCTGTTCATCGTGCCAAAGCACTTGGTCAATGCCGCCGGCCAGTTGACCGGCGAGCGAAACGACGTGGCGCTGGCGGGCCTCAATCACAAGCTCGGTTGGCGTGGCACGACCAATACGCTGTTGAATTTTGGCGAAGGCAAGTACCCTGTCCAGGGCGAAGCAGGTGCTGTTGGCTATCTGGTCGGCAAGCCCTCAGAAGGGCTTCGCTGTATGTTTCACATGATGAACGAAGCAAGAATCGGCGTTGGAACTGCAGCGACCATGCTCGGGTTTGCGGGCTATTACGCCTCTTTGGCTTACGCCAAAACGCGCTTGCAGGGTCGCCCCGTCAAATCTGCAAGTGCAGGTGGGGTGGCTGTCAAGGATGCCAGCCAGATGCAAGTCCCGATCATCGAACATGCCGATGTCAGGCGAATGTTGCTGGCGCAAAAATCCTACTGCGAGGGTGCACTTGCCCTTGAGCTTTACTGTGCACGGCTGGTTGACGAGCAGCACACGGGCGCGCCGCAGGCGGCGGACGATGCCCGCCTGCTGCTGGAAGTGTTGACCCCCATTGCCAAAAGTTGGCCCAGTGAATGGTGCCTGGAAGCCAACAGCCTTGCGATCCAGATTCACGGCGGTTATGGCTATACCCGCGATTTTCCGGTGGAGCAGTACTGGCGCGACAACCGGTTGAACATGATTCACGAGGGTGCCCACGGCATTCAGGCCGCAGACTTGCTGGGCCGCAAAGTCGTGATGGAAGGCGGTCGGGGCCTGGCGCTGCTTGAGTCAAGGGTAGCCGCCACGTGCGCGCGTGCACAGCCCAATCCACGGCTTGCAGAATTTGCACGATCACTGGAAGGGGCAATGCAAAAAGCAGTCAAAGTCACGCAACTGGCTTGGTCGAATGCAAACCCGGCAGAGGCATTGGCCAATGCAGTTCCGTATATGCAGGGATTTGGTCATACCATGCTGGCCTGGATGTGGCTGGACGTGGCAAGCACCGCACTGCAACTGGATCCAGAAGAAACCAAGGATTCGACGCTTGGCGCCATGGGTGCCATGCAGTATTTTTTCCGTTATGAACTGCCCAAAGTAGACGCGTGGTACAAAGTCGTGGAAACCCGTGACATGACATGTGTCAATCTGGCATT
>JANOMD010000342.1:0-1745 GCA_031420135.1 Rhodoferax sp.
ACCACCTTGAGTTTGGCTGTGGCGCGTTCCAGAAACTCGAACTGCCCCGACCATGAGATTGAATAGCCTGGTGGCATCTTGACCTGCTCGTTCACGGTTTTTTGCATGTCCTGCACAGCCGAGCGCAAGTCACGCCCGCGAATGTCCACATAGACCCAGCCGGACAGACGCGCGTTTTCGCTGCGCAACATGGGCGGGCCGTCGGTGATGCGGATGTCGGCCACGTCCGACAGCACCAGCCGCGCGCCTTGCTCGGTCACGATGGGCAATACGCGCAGTTTTTCCAGTGAGTCGCGCAGCTCGCGGGGGTAGCGCATATTGATCGGGAAGCGTTGCAGGCCTTCGACCGTCTCGCCAATGTTCTCTCCACCCACGGCCGAGGTGATGACGGACTGCACGTCGGCAATATTCATCCCGAAACGGGCGGCGGCATCCCGGTTGATGTTGACATCGACATACCGCCCACCGGTGAGCCGTTCGGCCAGCGCGCTGCTGACACCGCGCACTTCTTTCAACGCGCGTTCGATCTCGCCGGTGAGGCGGTCGATGGTGGCCAGGTCGGCCCCAGCCACCTTCACCCCGACGGGGCTCTTGATGCCCGTGGCCAACATGTCGATGCGGTTGCGGATGGGTGGCACCCAGATGTTGGCCAGGCCCGGCACTTTGACGATGCGGTCTAGTTCATCCACCAGCTTGTCCTGCGTCATGCCGGGGCGCCACTGGTCGCGCGGCTTGAACTGGATGGTGGTCTCGAACATCTCCATGGGCGCCGGGTCGGTGGCGGTTTCGGCCCGCCCGGCTTTGCCATAGACGCTGAGGACTTCGGGCACGGTCTTGATCAGCCGGTCGGTCTGCTGCAACAGCTCACTGGCCTTGCCCGCCGACAGACCCGGCAGGGCCGATGGCATGTACAAAATATCGCCTTCATCCAGACGTGGCATGAATTCGCCACCGATGTGTTGCAGCGGCCACAGGCTCAAGCCGAGCAGCAGGGCAGCAACTGCCAGGGTAATCTTTGGAAAACGCAATACTGCGTTTAGCGACGGTCGGTACACAGCAATCAGAAAACGGTTCAGCGGGTTGGCGTGCTCACTTGGAATTCGCCCACGGATCAGGTAACCCATCAGCACCGGGATGAGTGTGACAGACAGCCCCGCTGCTGCTGCCATGGCATAGGTCTTGGTGAAGGCCAGCGGCGAGAATAGACGCCCTTCCTGCGCCTCCAGTGTGAACACCGGAATGAACGACAGAGTGATGATCAGCAGCGAGAAGAACAATGCAGGCCCCACCTCGGCGGCAGAGTCGCCAATCACCTTCCAGTGCGCTTCACCTTGCAGTTTTTCACCCGGATGCGCGCTTTCCCAATGCTCAAGATGTTTGTGCGCGTTCTCGATCATCACCACCGCCGCATCCACCATTGCGCCAATGGCGATGGCGATGCCACCCAGCGACATGATGTTGGCATTCACCCCCTGGTAACGCATCACGATGAAGGCCGCCAGAATGCCAAGCGGCAACGAGACGATGGCGACAAAGGCGGAGCGCAGATGGAACAGGAAGATGAAACACACCACAGCGACTACGGCAAATTCCTCCAGCAACTTGCGCCCCAGGTTCTCCACGGCGCGCTCAATCAGTCCTGAGCGGTCATACACCGGAACAATTTCGACTCCCTTGGGCAGGCCGGCCTGCAGGGTCTTCAGTTTGTCCTTAACGGCAGCAATCGTCTCCAGCGCGTTCTTGCC
>JANOMD010000343.1:0-8967 GCA_031420135.1 Rhodoferax sp.
ACCAGCAGCATCGGCGATTTCAAAGTGGTCTTCCTTGCTTCATTCGGCCATCTTAACTTCTGGTGCGTCGAGAACCCCGAAGCCTGCTACCCTTGTCTGAACCCAATCACACCCAAGCCCGTAGGAAGCCCAACATGCCCCAAACGAAAAACTCTAGCAAGCACGCAGGCCCAAGCGCGGTCATCGGCACCTGATGCGCAAAGCGCTTCAACGGCGGGTGGCACGCACTCGTGTGCGCGCGGGCCGGCTTGACCCGACGGTTCAAGGCCTGCTGTGGACCACCGCTGCGGGCCTGCTGTTTGTGTCCCTGAACACCCTGCAGCGCTTCATGACGCAGCAGCTTGACCCGTTGCAGTCGCAGTTTCTGCGCTATGCCTGCGGCTTGTTGGTGATGATGCCGCTGGTGCTGCGCGCGGGGTTTGCCGCCTATCGGCCTCACCATGTCAGCGGGCAGTTTGTGTGCGGGGCGGTGCATACCGCCGCGCTTTTTCTGTGGTACGCCGCACTGCCCCACATCCCGCTGGCCGACATGACCGCCATTGGTTTCACCGGCCCGATCTTCATCATGCTGGGTGCCTACCTGTTCTTCAAGGAGCCGATGCACTGGGACCGCTGGCTGGCATCGCTGATCGGTTTTTGCGGCGTGATGATCGTGGTGGCTCCCAAGCTGTCGGGCGCGGGCGGTTACTACAACCTGGTGATGCTGGCCTCGGCCCCGGTGTTTGCCGCTTCGTTTTTGCTGACCAAAGGCCTCACCCGCACCGACAGCCCGCAGGTCATCGTGGCCTGGCAAGGCATCGTCGTCACGCTGTTCAGCCTGCCGTTTGCATTGACGCACTGGCAGCACCCCACGGCGCTGCAATGGCTGGGCTTCATGGTCAGCGGCGTGCTGGGCAGCGGTGCGCACTACTGCCTCACCCGCTCCTTCAGCATTGCTGACATTTCGTCCACCCAGTCCATCCGCTTTCTCGATCTGGTTTGGTCGGCGCTGTTTGGCTGGCTGATATTCTCGGATGTGCCAAGCCAAACCACGTTGATTGGTGGTGTGGTGATTTGCGCTGCGACAGTGTGGATTGCACGGCGCGAGGCCGGGCGACGAATTGCCGCCTCAAGCGCCGCAGCGGACTTGACTTCAAGAATTCCGCCGGATTAAATACACCCCAATCAACGATCAACATTGGGAGAACGTATGGATCGCAGAAGCTTCGTAGAAACTTGTGCCAGCAGCGCAGTGTGCTTGACGGGTGGTCTCGCTTCAGGCCTCACGTTGCCCGCGCTGGCCGCAGACTCCCGTCCACGCGCCTATGCACGCGTGCTGCTCACCGACGAGCAGGGCCAGCCGCTCAAGGTTAGCGGCCTCAAAGCGCAAACCAATTACGTGTTTCATTACCCGTTTGAAGCCACGCCCGTTTTTCTGCTTAACTTGAACCAGCCCGCGCTGCCCCAGCGTCTGGTGACCAAGGCCAAGGCCGATTACGCCTGGCCTGGCGGCGTCGGCCCCAAGCAAAGCGTGGTGGCCTTCAGCGCCATTTGCGCGCATCAGTTGGTCTACCCCACGCCGCAGGTGAGCTTCATCAGCTTTCGAAAAACCAAATCGCAAAAAGGCAAGCAGGACAACATGATTCACTGCTGCGCCGATCACAGCGAATACGACCCCGCCAAAGGCGCGCAAGTGCTGGGTGGCCCGGCCGAGCAGCCGCTGTGCGCTGTATTGCTTGAGCACGATGCCAAGTTAGACACGCTCACGGCGTTCGCCACGCTGGGTGGGGAGCTGTTTGACGAGTTTTTCCGTAAATACGAGATGAAGCTGAGCCTGGACGTAGGCCCCAAAGCCAAAAATGCGGTTGAAGGCAGGGCGGTAGTGCGCGAGCTGGACAAATTCTGCCGCAATTCGATTCAGTGTTGATCGTGACTTTGTCCGAAAAATATGATTGAAATTGTAATCATAATTACACCATAATTTTTTTGGAATTTGGATCGACTCACACTAAGAATTTGATCTTTTGGCGTAAATAGTCTGATTATAAATATAATCATAACCATGCGCCCTCGAAACGAAACCGCACGCGATCAGCTAACCCACTTGCTGCGCCGCAATCCTGGCATCAAGGCTGCTGATCTGGCCTTGGCGGCCAACGTCAGCCTGCCGACGATGCATCGGATGCTCAAGGAACTGGGCTTTGACGGGGTTCGCATCGGCAAGGCGGGCCAAACCCGTTATTACTTGCGCCGCGCCCTCAAAGGCTTCAAGGGCGACATCCCGGTTTATGCGGTGGACATCGCGGGCAACGCGACCCAAACCGGTTCGATCAAACTGCTGGAGCCCCAAGGCACTTGGCTCGACGTGGCGGCCATGGGTTGGCCAGTCGATGCTGAATTTGCCTTGGGGGTCTGGCCGCACGGCTTGCCGTACCCCTTGCAAGATATGCGCCCGCAGGGCTTTTTGGGCCGCCTGTTTGCCCAAAGTGAGGCCAAGGCGCTGGGTGTCTCCGCCAACCCGAAAGAATGGAGTGACAACGATGTCCTGCACATCCTGCTGGAGCGGGGTTTTGATGCCAGTGGCAACCTGATCATTGGCGATGCCGCTTTGCAGATGTGGCTGGATGCGAAAGCGCAAAGCCCCAGGTTGTTGACACCTCAAATGCTGGCGCGAAGCTATGTCAAGCTGGCCGCTACCGTGACACAGCGCGGCGTTGCGGGCTCCAGCGCGGGCGGCGAGTTCCCGAAGTTCACGGCGGTTCGCGATCTGGGTGACCGCGCTGATTCGCAGATGCCGCACGCTACGCCTCACGTGATTGTGAAGTTCTCGGGCGCCGACACGTCTGCCACCGTTCAGCGCTGGTCCGACCTGCTGGTCTGCGAGCACCTGGCGCTTCAAGCCATTCGAACCATCCCTGACGTGCAAAGTGCAAAGAGCCGCATCATCCAAGCCCAAGGCCGCACCTTCCTGGAGGTGGAGCGGTTTGACCGCCACGGCCTTTTCGGCAGAAGCCCGCTGTGCAGTCTGGATACCCTTGAGGCCGCCATCCTCAGCAAAACCAGCACCGACTGGGGCCACGCGGGTGAGTTGCTGTTGGCGCAAGGCTGGGTTGACCCGAACACACCCGTGCTGTTGCGGGCGATCTGGGCGTTTGGCAAATTGATCGGCAATGCGGACATGCACAAAGGCAACTTGAGCTTTGTGCCAGGCCGTTCGCTGCAAGTCGCGCCCGCCTATGACATGCTGCCCATGATGTACGCCCCGTTGGCCGGTGGCGAACTGCCAGTCGCCGCCTACAGACCCGGCTTGCCCACGCCCAAAGAACGCGCTGCCTGGCTGCTGGCCTATCCTGCGGCACGAAGATTTTGGAAGAGTGCGGCGGGCGATCAACGCATCAGCGCGCCGTTTCGCACGATCTGCGGCCGAAACGGGGCTGAGCTTGAGCGGCTGATGGCGGTGGCGTAGCAGGTAGCAGGTAGCAGGATCAGAATGGTATTCATTTTGCGATTTAGAAATTTAGTCTTTCAGGAGTACACCATGTCATCAGTGGCATCCATTTCGACCAGCGTCAAGATTGTCGGCACCAACGGCCAGATATCGCTCGGCAAGCAGTTTGCGGGGCGGCAGGTGCTGATCGAAGAGCAGTCCGCTGGCGTTTGGCTGGTTCGCACGGCGACAGTGGTGGCACTGTATACATAGTTTGCTGCATTAAATCTAGCAAATGAGTAAACCAACCTACAACTTCGCCAGCCGCGTCAACGCCAAATTCAGCGTCTCTTCCTGCTTTGCGAAGCAAAACCGCACCACGCGCTGATCGAAACCGTTGCCGTAGAAGGCAGAAAGCGGGATGGCCGCCACGCCGATCTCCCGGGTAAGCCATTGGCAGAATTCGGCTTCGCTTAAGTCGCTCACATCAGACATATCGACGCACTGAAAGAACGACCCTTCGCTGGGGAGTAGTTTGAATTTGGTTTGCGTCAAGCCGTTGCGAAACAGGTCGCGTTTTCGCTGGTAGAACGCGGGCAGTTCGGTGTAGCGGCTGGCATCCTTCATGTAGGCGGCCAGGCCGTGCTGAACGGGCGTGTTCACCGTGAAGACGTTGAACTGGTGCACCTTGCGAAACTCTGCCGTCAGCGGCGCGGGCGCGGCTACGTAGCCGACTTTCCAGCCCGTCACGTGATACGTTTTGCCGAAGCTGGAGACAATGAAGGCGCGGGCTGCCAGAGCGGGGAAGCGGGCGGCGCTCATGTGATCCTGCCCATCGAACACCATGTGCTCGTAGACCTCGTCGCTGATCAAAAACACGTTGGTGGGCGCCAGGATGTCTTGCAGCTTGAGCATGTCCTCACGCGACCAGACGGTGCCGCTGGGGTTGTGCGGCGAGTTGATGAGGATGGCGCGGGTTTTGGGTGTGATGGCGGCGGCAATTTTTCCGAAATCCGGGCGAAACGTGCGCGGCGTCAGGGGCACGCGCACCACGACGCCGCCGGCCAGCTCGATGTTGGGCACGTAACTGTCATAACACGGCTCCAGCACGATGACCTCATCGCCCGCGTGGACGATGGCCAAAATAATCGTGATGATCGCCTGGGTGGCCCCCGCTGTGATGGTGATTTCGTCAAGGGGACTGTACGCATGGCCGTAAACCGCCTTGATTTTTGCCGCAACCGCTTCGCGCAAGGCCAGTATGCCGGGCATGGGCGGGTATTGGTTCAGGCCCGCCTGCATGGCGTGCGTGACGTCATCAACCAATTTGGCGTCGCAGTTGAAATCCGGAAAACCCTGGCCCAGGTTGACGGCGTTTTTTTCGGTCGCCAGGGCCGACATCACCGTGAAAATCGTGGTGCCGACGGCGGGCAGCTTGGTTTGATGTGGGGGTGTGGTGTGGATTGGCATCATTTTCTTTTTTTTGATCAGGGGCGGGTGGCATGTCCGGACATGGCCTCGTCGATCAGGGTTCGGCTCAGGCGTTCACTCAGCAGTTCGGCAAACAAGTAGACAAAATTGCGCAGGTAGGCGCCCCGCTTGAACGCCACACGGGTCACGTTTTGGCCGAACAAGTGGCCCACCGGGCGCACCCGCAGTTCGCTTTTGTCGCCTTCGGCCACCACGTCGCGTACGGCCATTTCGGCGGCGATGCCCACGCCCAGCCCGAGGCGGACGTAGGTTTTGATGACGTCCGAGTCAATTGCTTCCAGCGCGATGCGGGGTGCAAGCTTGTGGGCGGCAAAGGCGGCGTCGATCTTGGTGCGGCCGGTGTACGACGGGTGGTAGGTGATGAGTGGCTCGTGCGCGATGTCTTCGAGGGTGATGATTTCCTGCCCACACAGCCGGTGTCCGGCGGGCAACACCAGCATGTGCTGCCATTCGTAGCAGGGCAGGGTGACCAGCTCGGCATAGTTTGCGAGAGATTCAGTGGCGATGCCGATCTCGGCTATCTCGTCAATCAGCATGCGCGCCACCTGGTCGGGCGCACCTTGATGCAGGCTGACGTTGACCTTGGGGTAAGCCAGCCGCAATTTCGCGACCGAATCGGGCAACACGTAGCGCGCCTGCGTATGCGTAGTGGCCATGGAGAGTGTGCCGCTGTCTTCGGCGCTGTATTGTTCGCCGATGCGCTTGAGGTTACCCACTTCGCGCATGATCACCTCGATGCTTTTGAGCACCAGCAGGCCCGGCTCCGTGATGCGTTTGAGCCGTTTGCCGTGGCGCGTAAAAACATCCACTCCCAACTCTTGTTCAAGTTCAATAATGGCTTTGGAGACGCCAGGTTGCGACGTGTGCAAGGCTTTCGCTGCCTCGGTTAGGTTCAGGTTGCGCCGGGCGGCCTCTTGAACAAACCGGAATTGATGAAGGTTCATATCGCTTTTCCGAGAAAATCAGCGATTATTATGCCTTGGCAATCTAACGATTCGGTGTGGAAGCGTTCAAGTTGCGGCTTTTTTCAGATCGTTTTCCGGTGCCGGAAAAGGCCGGTAGAAACGGGTCAATCCAACCCACACCACCCAACTGCAGACCAGCGTCACCGGAAACGACCACAGCACGTCGCTGAGCCAGTGGGCACCGACTGAAACGCGGGCAAAGCCAATCGCCAACCCGCTTGCGATGCCGATAGCCACCCACCAGGCGCGACGGCGTCGGCTCAGCAACATCAATCCCACCAAAAAGAAACCATCTGCGGCGTGGCCGCTGACAAAGGCGCAGTTGTCCTTGCATTGATTGCTGATCTGCAGCGCGGGTGCGAACTGTTTGTCGCCACCAAACTCAAGCACATGAAAGGGCCGTGCCCGCAGGGTGATTTCTTTCAAACCGTTCGCCACAATGCCTGGCCCCAGCAGCAGGGACAGGCCGAAGAACGCAACAGGCAGCGCCCAATGGCAATAGTTTTTGGATCGCCGCACCAGCAGCCACAGCACTAGGCTGGCTACCGCCAGGGTTCTGAACACTGTGGGCGTGTATTCATTGATCAGCTCGACCCACAGCCACTTGGCGGTACGCACGGGGGGATCAGCTTGCAAAAAATAGTCCGACACCGCCAGATCAATCTCAGGAAACACGGCTGGCAGCAAGGCCAGCAGGACGGCCACAACCGCAATCACGGCATAAATAGTGGAGGAATGGGGCGGTGGCTTCACGTGTCGCTATTCACGAAGATGACAAAGCAATGTGGGCAATCAAGTCCACCAGGCGCGAATCTTCACCCACTGCGCCTTGTAGCGTGAAGGCAATGTGCGGATGTGCGGCTTGCAGATCGGCCATCAGCAGCGGCAGGTCTTCACGCGCGTGCTTGCCCACGCCTAAAAACAGCGGCACCACGTTGATGCGGTCAACCCCCTGGTGTGCCATCCCGGCGGCACAGACTTTGATGTCAGGCTCAGTCATCTCCAAAAAAGCGCAGGCGACGCGGCGGGCGGGATCCAGCGCGCGCACGCGTTCGGCAATCGCCTCGGCAGGCTTACGCCAGAGCGGGTCTCGCGAGCCATGCGCGAAAAGAATGGTGCCTTGCGTCGTCATCAATTTCCACTACCTTCCAAAAGGCATCGCCTGATCATCGTCTTAGAACAAGCCAGCCGAAAGCGCCCAGCGACAGCATCGAGTAAATCAGTCCGGGCAAGGCCGCTGTGAGCCACGGCTGCCAGTTCTGCAGTTCGCCCACATAGCCGGACACGTTGTTCAAAAAGAAGAAGCTGATGCCGGCCATCACACCGCCAAAAACGTAGCCGGAGATGCCTTCAGAGCGGAAATGGAGATAGGCAAACGGCAGCGCCAAAACCACCATCACCAGACAGCTCAATGGGTAAAACACTTTTTTCCAGAACTCAATTTCGTAGCGCTGGGCGGCCTGCCCGTTGGCATCCAGGTGGGCAATGTACTGGTACAGGTCAATGGTGCTCATGCGGTCGGGCTTGAGCACGGCAGTGGATACCATCTCGGTGCTGATTTCGGTCGGCCAGCGGTAGGCGGAAACTTTGCTGCGCTCAATACGGGCGTCTTTGTCCGCTTCGAAAAAGAACTCGGTGCGGTCAACCTGCTCCAGCAGCCACGCACCACCCGTGCCAAACCGCCCGGACTCGGCGCTTGTCATTGAAACCAGCCGACCCTGGTTGTCAAACTCGAATATTCGCAGGCCCAGCATGCGGCCGTCGGGTGCAATCGCGTTGACATTGGCGGCAAACTGGCCATAAGCCTGCTTTTCTTTCAACCAGGCACCGGTTTGGCCAACGGTCAAATTGCCGTCGTACCGCGCTTTAAGCAACTGGGCCGCCCGGTTGGCCCATGGCGCTGCGTAGTCGCCAATGGCAAAAGTCAGAACCACAAAGCCAACACCCGCCAGCAGCATGGTACGCAGCGCGCGCCAGGGCCCAAGGCCGCTGGTTCGCAAAATCGTGAATTCTGAGCTTTGCGCCAAGCGCGCCATCACAAAAATCGTGCCTATCAATACCGTGATGGGGAGCAGTTCATACAAATGATTGGGAATCAACAGGGCCACATAGGTCAGTGCCTGTGGCAGTTGGTACCCCAATGCATTCGGGCGCCCAATGACTTGAATCTGGTCCACCAAATCGAAAAACGAAAACAGCACCAAAAAGCCCGCTGTCACGAACGCCACTGCGTAAGTGACTTCGCCAAATATCAGCCTGCGGATGGTCTTCATGCTGCGGTCCCGGGGGTACTTGTCCCGATGCGTCTGGGGCGCATCAATTCACCCATAAATCCGGCGGGTGGCAACCACCCCCAATTGTTGTGCCGATTGATCAACCAAAACAATCCCAGCAGCAATACACCGCCATGCAAGGCCACCACAAAGGCGGCAAATCCGATATCTCCAGCCGCGATCCAGTTCTGCCCCAGATTCAGGAAGTTGAGGTAGACCTGAAACACAAACATCGAAAAAACCAGATTGCCGGTGCGCCCGACCCGTGGGTTGATGCGTGATGAGGCAATTGCGATGATCATTAAATTGGCGGCGGCCAGTACAAAACCAATGCGCCAGGAGAGTTCGCCCAAACCCCGTGCGCTGGGTTTGCTCACCAGTTCCCGGCTGGACAGCGTGTTCAACGGCTGCTTGTCTTTGCCACCCAGCTCGCCTGCGCCCACCTTGGCGCCGTATTCTGCGAATTCACTGATTTTCAGATCCGACCGGTCCAGTGCGCTCTCCAGCCTTTGCCCGCGGTCAAGCAGCAGGAATTGATCCGGCCCGATGTTTTCCACCCTGCCACCGCGTGCAGTTGTCACGGTCTGCTTCCCGTTTTCCGTGGTGGCTATGAAAACATTGTTGCCGACGCGCTGGTCAACCATTGTGCGTTCCACAAAAAATACGCGCTTGCCGTCAGCAGACTCCTGAAACCGTCCGGGCTCCACGCGCTCCAGATCGCCACGCTTTTCGTAATGGTCCCTGATGCCTTCAATCTGACTGTTGGCCCATGGAAAAACAAACAGCGCCAGTGCGCCGACTGCCAGCAAGATCGGCCAGGCAAACCGGAACA
>JANOMD010000344.1:0-7125 GCA_031420135.1 Rhodoferax sp.
AGTCTGACCAGTTCAGCGCAGGCGTCCAGGAGAGCTTTAGGATGCATAGCCTTCGATTGTCCCACGCCCCTGTTTTTCACCCATCAGCCAAACAGCGCTTCTCATTGTGCCGATATCAGCGAAATGATCGGTACGGGCTAATAGAATCAAAAACCCGAGCCTACACCCCATGAGCCAGCGCATCACCTCCAGCTTCACCGAAATTGTCCAACTGATTGCCACCGCCAAGCAGCGGGCCATTCAGGCGGTCAATACCTCACTGATCGACCTGTACTGGCAGGTAGGCGAGATCATCAGCCGCAGGATCGCGTCAGCAGAGTGGGGCGACGGCGTAGTGAACCAGCTGGCTCACCACATAGCCCAAACTCAGCCAGGACTGCGCGGCTTTACGCGGGCTAACCTGTTCCGCATGCGTCAGTTTTACGAGATCTACCAAGGCGACACAAAAGTCGCGCCATTGGCGCGACTTTTATCTTGGTCGCACAACATGATCATCTTGGGCCAAGCCAAGCGCCCCGAAGAGCGTGAGTTTTACCTGCAGAATGGGGGTGATAACGATAATTTCAGTTAACCACTTTTGCAATGCCAGTCACTTCAAATTAAAACCAGAAAGATGAGTCAACATGAAACTTGTTTCGATAGAAATTGAAAACTACAGAAGTATTAATAAAGTGGTCTTAACCGTCGAAAATTTGGCTGACGGTACGCGCACTTTTGGTCTCATCGGGGTAAATGAAGCAGGTAAATCTAGCATATTGCGTGCAATTGCCTTAACTCACCTTAGCGCAGCTCCTCTACTTAAAGATTTTCGAGATGAAAAGCTTCCCATTTCGATTTCAATAATATATGAGCTTAGCGAAGAATCTCGATCTCAGCTAATTGAGAGTATTGATACGCAAGATCCCGATCAAGAAGAGTTACTCAAAGCAGTCGGTGAAGCAAAATCAATTCTAATTTCTACTACTTTTGACAGTTCAAACCTAACTAAAAAACAGACCTATTTTTTGATGGCGCAAGGTGACAAGAAAACCGAATTCCCTCTGGCAACAATTATGCTGACTCACACGTCACAGGCAATATTCTGGACTGCGGAAAAAAAATATTTGATTACGGAACCAGTCAATTTAAGTGAATTTTCTACCAATCCAGACAATGTTTCAATACCGTTAAGAAACTGTTTTTTTCTAGCAGGCCACAACGATATTCAGAAAGCAATAACAAACCTTCGGGATTCGACTGATAAAGAACACCTACAGAGCACTCTCGGAGATCGGGTAACTAAACACATTCTGTCAGTTTGGCCGGGTCATCCAATAAAAATTACGTTCTTTATCGACAACGGGTTGCTTCATTTCCACGTGAAGGATGATGGCTCTACAGAAAAAGCAAAAACTGCAGACCAAAGGAGCGATGGGTTTAAGCAGTTTATATCGTTTCTACTCACCGTGTCAGCGGAGAATAAAAGCGAGAGATTAACAAACGCAATTCTTCTTATCGATGAGCCTGAAACTCACCTTCATCCGAAAGCGCAGGAGTATTTGCTCGATGAGTTGAAGAAAATCACCGAAGTAACAAGAAATAACGTCGTTTTCTTTGCAACGCATTCAACCTTCATGATTGACAAAAAAGACCTAAGCAGGCACTACAGGGTCAAAAAGAACGCGGATCAAACTGCAATTGAGAAATTCGACAAAGCTTCAACTAGTTTTAGCGAAGTCAACTTCAAGGTTTTTGACATATACAGTAGCGATTATCACGGGGAACTTTACTCTAGGCTTCATGCGATGTATCAAGCAGCAGACGACACTGACGATAGGCGCGCGAAAATTAAGCCTTTTGATGAAGGATTTTTTCATAATGAAAAAAATCTTCTCAAAGATAGACCTTGGATGACCACGCAAAACGACGCAACACTACCAACCTACATTCGAAATTGTATAAATCACTCTGATAATGGTCACACATTTACTGACGAGGAATTAGTTAAATCAACAGACTTAATGCTAAAGATGTTGAATTGATTCATCGGTATCAACGGTTATGAAATCCAGCTCCACCACCTTGGTCTACTCCACCGAATCCGGCCGCATCTGCCTCAACTGCAGCCAGCCGACGGCGCAGTGCCAGTGCGCGGCACGCGAAAGGGCTTTGGCTGCGGCCAGCAGCGCGGCGGCGGACGGGGTGCTGCGGGTGCAGCGCGAAACTGCGGGCCGGGGCGGCAAGAGCGTAACAGTGGTGCGCGGTTTGGGGCTGGATGCTGCGGCGCTGGCCGCATTGGGCAAACAGCTCAAGGCCGCTTGCGGGTCGGGCGGTACGGCCAAAGACGGCGTGATTGAGGTGCAGGGCGACCATGTGGCCACGGTGATGGCGGCGCTGACCAAGCTGGGGTATGCGGTGAAGCGCTCTGGCGGCTAGTACAGTAAAGGGCTGGCGCGGGTAGATTCAGGAGTTTTTTAGGACTTTAGTCCAATAGATTAGGGCACAGAAAGCCACTAAAGGTGCAGCAAATAGGCAGGCAAACCATGCCAATGCTGTCTGTAAATTAGCCGCGCCGCTCATCACCGGCGAGCGGCGAGTGGCTGCCAGAGCGGTCTAGCAGGCCTCGCAGCTCGGCCATGTCGATGGAGTCCAGGGCTTGCCCGGTGGTTCGCTCCCAACTGTTAATGCTGGCAATTTTTTCGGCCACAGCTAAAGATACAAAGTAGTCGATGCTGATGGAGTCACGCTGGGCGTGTTGGCGCGCTGCTTGGGCTATCGAGTCTGGCAGGGTGATGTCTAGCTTGGTCATAACGGTTTCTCCAGTTCATACAAACAGTCTGCGGGGCGCATGCAGCGCAGGTTAAACCGCTGGGCTGCGTCGTGCAAATGCCGTTGGTTGAAGGTTACCAGCATATCGACGCGGCCGTTGATAGCCGTTTCCAGCACCATTTCATCTGCCACGTCTTGCAACTGGGGCCGCCATAAAAAATGCAGCGGCTGCTTGTCACAGGTTTTGGCAATGAGTTGCAGCGCACGCTCTAGTTCTGCATCGGTCAGCCCGTGTGCCTCTTGCTGGCTATGGCGCTTGAGGATGGCCTCGTATTCAAACAACAAGGGAACCGATACCACCATGGTGATTTTGCGTTGCAAAGCGTAGTCCAGCAAAGCGCG
Organism: Rhodoferax sp.; assembly: GCA_031420135.1. Taxonomy (GTDB): domain Bacteria; phylum Pseudomonadota; class Gammaproteobacteria; order Burkholderiales; family Burkholderiaceae_C; genus JANYCG01. Next base: position 3,151 of record JANOMD010000344.1, read on the forward strand.
TGAAGCGCCCGTTTTACTGCGAAAAGCAGCAATGACTACATCGGTATCAAAAACAACACGCATCCTAAAATTTTGCCATACCCGTTGGTGCTGAATGTGCCACGCTGGCCGCATTGGGCAAACAGCTCAAAGCCGCTTGCGGGTCGGGCGGTACGGCCAAAGACGGCGTGATTGAAATGCAGGGCGACCATGTGGCCACGGTGATGGCGGCGCTGACCAAGCTGGGGTATGCGGTGAAGCGCTCTGGCGGCTAGCGCGGTAGAGGTCGAGCTGTATTTAAGCCATCTCCAACGACACCTTGCACCCCGCGCGTGTAGCCAACTCGATCAGCATGTCCAGGCTAAATTTGTTCCATTTGCCGCGCACCAAGTCTGACACGCGGGACTGGGCGATGCGCAGCTCTTTGGCGGCCTGTGCCTGGGTCCAGCCGCGTTTGGCGATCAGCAGCTCCAGGTCGCACATGAGCTGTGAGCGCATGCCCAGTACAACGGCTTCTTCGGCAGAAAAACCGAGGTCGACAAACACATTGCCCGAGCCAGTGGTGATTTTTTCTTTCATAGATCATTCTCCATTTGCTTGTAACGGCGAATCGCCAATTCAATGTCTGGCTTGGCGGTTTTGGGGCTCTTTTTTTGAAAAGCGTGAAGTACGTAAACCGCGTCACCCTGGCGTGCCACGTATAGCACGCGCCATTCACCCAGCACGTGCACGCGAATCTCATAGACACCTTTGCCCACATTGAGCATGGGCTTGAAGTCTGTGGGCATCAGGCCACGCTGAATCCGGTCGAGCTCGCGGCCACACTCCCTGCGCGCATCACGCGGGAAGTTAACCAAGTCTTCCTGACTGCTGCCAACGAACTTCAAAATTCTCATGCGAACTGATTATATAAGTTTATTGATAAGTAATTGCACGATGCAAAATCAAGCCCAAAACTCCTTGCAGATCGGGCCGTATGGGCGAGACGGCGTGCCGTGAAGTGTCGTGACCCTGGGATCCACGTTGCACCGTAAAAACCCAGCGAATAAACTCGGTTTGACTCTGCAAAACGACACCACACAACCAAATCCCCCACCCATGACTGACGAAACCCTACCACCCCTGATCACCACGCCGCTGGGGCAATACCGCCACTACAAGGGCGGTCTGTATGAGGTGGTGGGCACCGTGCGGCACAGCGAGACGCTGGAACCGATGACGCTGTACCGGGCGCTTTACGGCGAACGCGGCCTGTGGGTCAGGCCGGCCGCCATGTTCAATAGCGACGTGGATGGTGAAGGTGAAGGTGAAATGGACAGCGGCAGCGCGCCGGGTGAGGCGGTTCGCTCACGGCAGCCACGCTTTGCAAAACTATGAGATCCGATATTTCGTTCTTTTAATATCACGGGCGATATCAAATATGTCGCAAAAACCTCGCTGAGCGCTGAAAATCGGCAAATAACCGATCAAATATGCCTATAGCTCTAGTACTATATAGATAGTTTGCTATGTTTAAAGTAGCTTATTGAAAATTGCTTTCGGGTACAACAAATGCTCCTGCGTGAGCACCCGCGCGGCAAGTTGGTCTGCCGTGTCATCTGGCAGCACCGGCACGACGGCCTGGGCCAGGATCGGGCCGTGGTCAAGGTCTGCGGTCACCAGGTGCACGGTAGCGCCCGAAACCTGGCACCCCGCGTCCAGCGCGCGCTGGTGAGTGTTCAGGCCAGCAAATGCGGGCAGTAGCGACGGGTGAATATTGACCAGTCGGCCCGCATAGCGGTTGACAAACGCGGGCGTCAGAATGCGCATGAAGCCCGCCAGCACCACCAGCGCCGGTTGTGGCGCACCAGCAGCACCCGCCGAGCCTTGGGCAGCATGGCCATGCTGGTCCACCGCGTCAGCCAGTGCCGCATCAAACGCCTCGCGCGAGGTAAAAATTTTGTGATCGACCACCGCCGTCGCAATCCCATGCGCCCGCGCGAGCGCCAGCCCGCCAGCGCCTGGCCGGTTGCTGATGACCGCCGCTACCCGCGCGCCAATGCGCCGCTCCCAGTCGCCGCTTTTTGAAGCCCGCACAATGGCATCCATATTGGAGCCGCCGCCAGAGATCAAAATAACGATGTTTTTCATGACTGGATTATCACTTTGCAAAACCAACCTCTAGCGCCCGACGCAAGCTCTGCGGCTACTGAAGCGCACTGGCTGCTGTCCGCGACCGAAGCCCGCGTGCTGGGCACCCTGATGGAAAAAGCCCGCACCGTGCCCGACAGCTACCCGCTGTCACTGAACTCGCTGGTTTTGGGTTGCAACCAGAAGAGCAGCCGCGAACCGTTGATGGTGGTGACAGAAGCACAGGCCGCAGAGGCGCTGGACAACCTCAAAGCGCTCAACCTGGTGCGCGAATCTGCGGTCGGCCGGGTGCTGCGTTTTGAGCACAATTTTCAGCGCGGCATCAAGGTGCCGGAGCAGTCTGCCGTGCTGTTGGGCCTGTTGATGCTGCGCGGTGCACAGACGGCGGGTGAGCTTCGCCTGAACAGCGAACGCTGGTACAAATTTGCCGACATTTCTTCGGTTGACGGCTTTCTGGAGGAACTGCAAGACCGCGCCGTTGACAAAGGCGGCCCGCTGGTCGTGAAATTGCCGCGCTCTGCGGGGATGCGCGAGCAGCGCTGGATGCACCTGCTGTGCGGCCCCGTGAACCTGGACGCAATCCACCCAGGCAACAGCCCATTGACCTCGTTGGGCGGCCCCGAGGCGGGATTGGTGCAGCGTGTGGCGGCCCTGGAGGAGGAAGTCGCCCAGCTTCACAAAACAGTGCAAAAATTGTGCTCGGAACTGGGTATCGACAATGACTTGTCGCTGCCTGGACAGCAATCAACAAACGACCGTGCTAAAACACATGCCGCGCAGCAATAAACCATCCTCAAGTGGAGCATATTTATGGATTTGACATTTACCCCTGAAGAGCAAAAGTTCCGTGAAGACATTCGAGCCTGGGTCGCCGCCAGCCTGCCCGCGCACATCTCGCACAAGGTGCACAACGCCTTGCATCAAACCAGGGCCGACATGCAGGATTGGGCCAAGATTTTGGGCAAGAAAGGCTGGCTCGGCTACGGCTGGCCCAAAGAGTTTGGTGGCCCCGGCTGGAACGCGATTCAAAAGCATCTGTTTGAAGAAGAGTGCGCCATGGCTGGCGCGCCGCGCATTGTGCCGTTTGGCCCGGTGATGGTGGCACCGGTCATCATGGCCTTTGGCTCGCTCACGCAGCAGCAGCGGCATCTGCCCGGCATTGCCAGCGGCGAAGTCTGGTGGAGTCAGGGCTACAGCGAACCGGGCTCGGGTTCGGACCTCGCTTCGCTCAAAACCAAAGCGGAACGCCAGGGCGACAAATACATCGTCAACGGCCAAAAAACCTGGACGACGCTGGCTCAATTCGGCGATTGGATCTTCTGCCTGGTGCGCACCAACAGCGACGGCAAGCCGCAGACTGGCATCAGCTTTTTGCTGATCGACATGAAGTCAAAAGGCATCACTGTGCGGCCCATCAAGCTGCTGGATGGGAGTGTCGAAGTCAACGAAGTCTGGTTTGACAATGTGGAAGTCCCGGCAGAGAACCTGATTGGCGAAGAAAACAAGGGCTGGACTTACGCCAAGCACCTCTTGAGCCACGAGCGCACCAACATTGCCGATGTCAACCGTACCAAGCGCGAGCTGGAGCGCCTGAAACGCATCGCCAAGGCCGAGGGCATGTACGACGACGCGCGTTTTCGCGACGAAATCGCCAAGCTTGACGTCGATGTGGTGGCGCTGGAGATGATGGTGCTGCGGGTGCTGTCGGCCGAGAAATCCGGCAAGCAGTCGCTCGACGTCGCGGGCTTGCTCAAAATTCGCGGCAGCGAGATTCAGCAACGCTTCAGCGAGCTGATGATGCTGGCCGCTGGCCCCTATTCCCTGCCGCTGATTCACGAGGCAATGGAGGCGGGCTGGCAAGGCGAC
>JANOMD010000345.1:0-3712 GCA_031420135.1 Rhodoferax sp.
CTGGAAAAGCTCGGCGTCGAGGGCTGGAGTGCGTTGGGTCTATAAGCGGAGGAAGCGATTCGTCCTGCCGTACGGTCGGGTGCATTTTTAGCAACACTTGTTGGTCATCCCGCGCGTTTTTTTCCTCAGTCGAGTGTCTGCGGCGACTCCTCAATGCCGATCAGCAAATGCAGGTCGCGTGTCACGAATATTGGACTATCGCTTGCCGCAGTTCCGACTCAACCGCTAATCGAAGTTCGAGCGGCTCCATTACCTCGACGTGGCGACCGTGCCGCAGAACGTCCATTGACAGTTCTCGCATATCGGTAAACGGGAGCTCTAAAACCAGGCGTCCAGTGTCATCCTGATAGGAGCGCTGGAGCGGGTGCCACAGTTCACGCGAGACCCATCGAGCGCGCTCGGCCGAAAAGCGCAACTTGGCCCAGAGAACAGTGGCGCCCGAGTAGATTCCGTAACCTTGACCAACAAAACCGTCCCGTTCTCGCTTGGAGACTCCCTTTGTGGGTTTGGACAATACAACGGCCTGTTGTATCGCATCCATGGCAAAAGAGCGCATACCTTTTCGCAAGTGGCACCATGCGGCGAGGTACCAGTTACCACGGTAATGAATCAGTAGCTGGGGCGACACCTCTCGCAGACTCGACTCGTCGCGGCCACGGCCGTAATAGGTAATTTCCAGACGCTTTTGACCCAGCAGTGCCGCCGCCACAACCTCAAAGTTCTTGTCGGGAACAGGACGTATGGCCACGTTGAGCAGGCGAACGCGGCTTTCCACATCGCTGGCTGGGTGCTGGCCTGACTCAATAACCGCCCTCAGACGGGCCTGTAACGGCTTAATGTGGGCGCCCAGCAGGCCAGGCTGCATTTCGGTAAGCAGCGCTTGCATCATCAAAAGCGCATAGGCCTCGCTTGAGTTAAACCACAGCCCTGGCAGCGCCTGCTGCCGGTCACTATGTGGGCCGGCGTATCGGTATCCGCGTTGGTCCCGGTCCCATTCGATAGGGGCGTTGAGTCGCTCGCGCATGTACTCAATATCCCTCTTGAAAGTGGCTCTGGAGACCTCGAGCTCGCGCAGCATCCGGTCAATCGGAACAAAGCGATTCGCCTGCAGCAGGGTGTCGATTTTGTAAAAACGTTCGGTTCTGTCCATGAGTTCACTATTATTTTTAGTGGCTCACCTCTTAAGCCACTGCTCTGCAAATAATACATTCACTGGTTGACTAATGGAGCAAGAGGTCGAACTTGAAGGACGATTCATCGAGTCACGTGGTCAAATGGAAACGGACCAATAACGGGAGTAGCGGTAGCCAATGCAAAAGTCAATTTTGGGAAAGCTGTACTCAGCATCGGACCTCGTCAACTTCGCGGCTTGTGCTCACCTGACGCACCTTGACCTCATCAACCTCGACACCCCACTTCCGAAAACGGCCGATACCGACGAGATGCAGCTTATTCAGGGCAAAGGCTTTGAACACGAAGCGCGTTACCTCGAAGTTCTGCAGAGTCAGTACGGCGAAGTCGTCAACCTGAAACAAGAGGGCATTTCAGACGACGCTGCGTTTGTTAATACAAAGCGGGCGCTTCACGCCGGCGTCAAGGTGCTTTCCCAGGCAACCTTCCTGAGTGCTCCGTGGGTAGGCCACGCTGACTTTCTGGTTCGCGTGGAAACGCCGTCCAAGCTCGGGAAATTCAGCTATGAAATTGAGGACACCAAGCTGGCGCGGTCCAGCCGCGGCAAGTTTCTGGTCCAACTGTGTCTGTATTCAGAAATGCTGGCCGAGGTGCAAGGGCTCATGCCGCGCCATATGTACGTGGTGCTCGGCGATGGTCGCAAGGAGACGTTTCTGGTTGCCGACTATCTGCGTTACTACCGGCAACTCAAACAGCGCTTCCTGGCGTGGACGGCTCGCACCGACCGCGAAAGCTATCCAGAGCGCTGTGACCGTTGTTCGATGTGCCGCTGGCGAGACCTGTGCAGCGAGCAGTGGGAAAGCGATGACCACCTTAACCGGGTTGCCGGCATCACCCGTGTCCAGATGCCGCGCCTGCGCGCCGCAGGCATTTCGACAATGAAGGCGCTGGCAGCATTGCCTGCGCAAACACAGGTTCCTCGTGTTCAGACCGACACCAAAAATCGACTGACTCACCAAGCCAGGCTGCAGGTCCAGTGCCTTGTCACCGGCATGCCCGTATTCGACCTGCTGCCGGTGGTTTCTGGCAAGGGTTTCGAGCGGCTGCCGCCACCCAGCGAAGGCGACCTGTTTTTCGATATGGAGGGTGACCCGCTGGAGGAGGGTGGACTGGAATACCTCTTTGGCTTGTACTACTTTGAAAGTGGCAAAGCGGTTTTCAAACCCTTTTGGGCCCATTCACGTGCCGAGGAAAAGCTCGCCTTCGAAGCCTTCATCGACTTCGTTACGTCCCATCTGGCCCAGTGGCCTGCGGCGCACATCTACCACTACGCCCCGTATGAGCCGACTGCCCTGAAACGGCTGATGTCGCTGCACGGCACCCGCGAGGATGAGGTGGACAAGCTGCTCAGGCAGCGAAAGCTGGTGGACCTGTATGCCGTGGTCCGCGAGGGCCTGCGCGTGGGCGAACCGAGTTATTCCATCAAATCCATCGAGCGCTTTTACGGCGCTGCCCGAACCGGCGACGTCAAGAATGCCGGCGCATCCATCGTCTATTACGAGCAGTGGAAGACAACGCGGGACGCTGCATTGCTGCAGGCGATTGAAGACTACAACAAGGACGATGTCGTCAGCACGTTTGAACTCCGGCAGTGGCTGATGCGCATTCGGCCGCAGGAGTCCGCTCTTGCCTATACGACTTCGTTGGCCGAACCGCCCGCCCGGGAAAAGTCCCCAGCGGCGCTGCGCGCGGAGGAGGCCATGGAAACCTATCGTCAGCAGTTGCTTGGCAGCCTGCCGGAAGACCGATTGGCATGGACCGATGAGCAGCGTATGCAGGAGTTGATGTTCCAACTTCTTGGTTTTCACCGCCGTACAGAAAAGCCGGTGTGGTGGGCGCTCTTTGCACGCCAGCAAGCGACTGAAGAGGAGCTGCTAGACGGTATGGAGGTGATTGCCTGCCTGACGCAGGCAAGACTTCCCGTACGAGTCGGGGCTGGCTGGAGCTGCGGCTACCAATTTCCCGAGCAGGAATTCAAAATCAAAACCGGCGACAACTGCACGATAGTCGAATCGCTGCTCGAAGTTGAAGAGGTCGTTATTGACGAAGACAACAGGGTCGTGAGCTTTTATTACCCCGATGGAGAAACGCCGTCAGCGTCCGGTTTGTCGCTTGGCACGGGACTGCCAATCAACACAGGCGTGATCCAGGGCGCGTTCAAGCGATTTGTGGACGCCTACCTTGCGGGTTCAGACAAGTTTCGGGCTGGTCTGGACTTGATGCGTCGGGCGACCCCACGGGTTGAGGGTCATACCCCCGGCCAACCCTTGATTGCGCCGGGCGAGGACCTTCTGGCCGGCACCATCCGGGTCGTTGCGAGCCTGTCCAACAGTTATCTGTTTATTCAAGGGCCGCCTGGCGCAGGAAAAACCTACACCGGCTCGCATGTCATCGTTGATCTGCTCAAGGCGGGAAAGACCGTCGCGGTAACGTCCAACAGCCACAAAGCCATTAACAACCTGCTGGCTGCGGTGGAACAGGTTGCGGAGAGCGTTGGCTTCTCATTCAAGGGTGTCAAAAA
>JANOMD010000346.1:0-9415 GCA_031420135.1 Rhodoferax sp.
CACGGACGTGACCGGTGCGATCGAGTTGCCAGAAGGCAAAGAAATGGTCATGCCAGGTGACAACGTGTCGATCACCGTCAAGCTGATCAACCCGATTGCCATGGAAGAAGGCCTGCGCTTTGCCATCCGTGAAGGTGGCAAGACGGTCGGTGCCGGTGTGGTTGCCAAGATCATTGCTTAAGCCATTCAACCTTTAAGGAAACATCATGGCAACCAAGCAAAAAATCCGCATCCGCCTGAAGGCGTTCGACTACAAACTGATCGACCAGTCAGCTGCTGAAATTGTCGATACCGCCAAGCGCACCGGCGCGATTGTCAAAGGCCCTGTGCCTTTGCCAACCCGCATGAAGCGTTTTGACATTCTGCGTTCACCGCACGTCAACAAGACGTCGCGCGACCAGTTCGAAATCCGCACCCACCAGCGTTTGATGGACATCGTGGACCCGACCGACAAGACGGTTGATGCCTTGATGAAACTCGACTTGCCTGCCGGTGTGGACGTTGAGATCAAGCTGCAATAAGCTGACGCACTCAGAATTGAAAAAGGCTCGCATGAAAGTGCGGGCCTTTTTTTATGGGCGATTCGATTGACGCTTCACGCGCGCGTCATGCTCAGGCTCGGCTCATCTTCGAGCATGATGCGATCCGCCCACACCTTCAACTTCGCAGTGTCTGATCGAAGCACCTCCTGTTTCACCGCAAGAATCTGCGCCGGGTGCATGGAGAAGCTGCGCAAGCCCATGCCCAACAGCAAGCGCGTCAACGTCGTGTCGCCCGCCATTTCGCCGCACACGCTCACGCCTTTGCCTTGCGCGTTGCACTCTTTGATGGTCTCGCTGACCAGGCGCAGCACGGCTGGGTGCAACGGGTCGTAAAGGTGTGCGACGGATTCGTCCGCCCGGTCAATCGCCAGCGTGTACTGAATCAAGTCATTCGTACCGATCGACAAAAAATCAAAATACTTCAGGAACAGCTTGAGCGTCAACGCGGCAGCAGGCACCTCGATCATCGCGCCCACCTGCACTGCGCCGTAGGCTATGCCCCGGTTGTCCAGCTCGGCGCGGGCATGATCCAGCAATGACAAGGTTTGGCGAATTTCGCTGCCGTGCGCCAACATCGGGATCAGCAGGTTCACGCGGCCATGCATGGCAGAGCGCAAAATCGCGCGCAATTGGGTCAGGAACATTGCCGGGTCAGCCAGGCTCCAGCGAATCGCGCGCAAACCCAGGGCAGGGTTCAAATGAGCATCGTCACGCAGCGTTTTATCGCTGGACTTGCCCAGCGGTTTGTCCGCGCCAATGTCCACCGTGCGGATGGTGACGGGCAGGCCCTGCATGCCTTCAATGGCGCGTTTGTAGGCTTCGTACTGCTCCGTTTCATCCGGCAATTGGCCCGACGCACGGCCCATGAACAGAAACTCGCTGCGAAACAGCCCCACGCCCACCGCACCGGCCTTGACGGCACCAGGCGCGTCTTCAGGCATTTCGATATTCGCCAAAAGCTCGATTTTCTGGCCGTCCATTGTGACGGCAGGCGTGTGCAACAGGCGGCTCAAGCGACCCCGTTCAAGTTCCAACTGGCGCTGCTTGAAGCCATATTCGGCCAAGATGATCGGCGACGGGTCGACGATCACAATACCCGCGTCGCCATCAATGATCACCCAATCATCCTGGCGCACGATGTGACTGGCCAAGCGCGCGCCGACCACGGCGGGGATGTCCATGCTGCGGGCCACGATGGCCGTGTGTGATGTCTTTCCGCCGACATCCGTGATGAAGCCGGCGAACACGCTTTGCTTGAATTGCAGCATGTCAGCGGGCGACAGGTCATGCGCGATGAGCACCAGCGGAACATCGACCGTGTCGTCCAGCAACAGATCTTGCTGCGACGGCTTGCGCCCTGCGCGCTGCGTCCTGGGCACGGCAATGGGCGATGGCACGCCTTTCATGGCGCGCAAAACCCGCTCTGTGATCTGCTCTAGATCAGCCTTGCGCTCGCGCAAGTACTCATCTTCCATGTCATCGAACTGGCGCGCAATCACCTCAAATTGGGATGTCATCGCCCACTCGGCGTTATAGAGTCGATCTGTGATCCAGTGCTTTATGCCGGCAACGAGGTCCTCATCTTGCAGTAACAGAAGGTGCACGTCCAGTAACGCAGCAAGTTCGTGAGGCACTTCTTTGGGCCCCATCAATCCAATACTCTTTTGCAGGCGGTGAATTTCATCGATCACCGCATTGCGCCCGACCCGAACCCGGTCAATCTCGGCTTCAACCTGGCCCGCGTCAATGAAGTAATGGGCAACATCGACCCGGCTGGAGGCCACCAGCACCGCCCGCCCGATGGCAATGCCGCGAGCAACCGCCAACCCGTGAATGGAAAAGGTCACTGGGCGAACCCTTCTCTATCGACGCAAAAGGAAATTTTTCGACGGGCAGCCCCTAGAAAAATTAGCCCCCTCGGGGGGCAGCAACCCGCGCAGTGGTGGAGCGTGGGGGCCATCTATTCCCCTTCCCCAAATCTGTCATTGATCAGGGCAAGCAGCGCATCCATTGCTTCCTGTTCACGCTCGCCCTGGGTTTCGACTTCAATGGTCGAGCTGATACCGGCAGCCAGCATCATCACGCCCATGATGCTCTTGGCGTTGACGCGACGCTCGCCTTTGGCAAGCCAGACTTCGCAGGGAAAGCTGCCGGCCAGCTTGGTCAATTTGGCGGATGCCCGGGCGTGCAAGCCGAGCTTATTGCTGACTTTGATGGATGTCTTGATCATTTTTCTTCTTAACCTGATTTTGCGGCGCAGTCGCTGCCACCTGCATCACGCCCTGCGCGCCACCAGCGAGAACCCGCGCCACCAGCGCATCAAGCGGCTCGCTGCTGTAGGTGACGGCGCGCAACAGCATGGGCAAATTGACGCCCGCCACCAGTCGGGTCTTCACGCCATCCACCAGTTTTTGCGCGACATTGCAGGGCGTTGCACCAAACATGTCGGTCAGCACCAGGGTCTGTGGGAGGCTGATCTGTTTCATGGCCGCTTGCACTGCATCGAGCGATTCCTCGGGCGACGCACCGGGCATCACATCCACCGCCCGAATGCTTTCAGCCGCTTCGGGAAAAACATGCAGCACGCAATGGCGCAGCGCGCTGGCCAGCGGTGTGTGGGCAATGATGAGGATGGCTTTATTCATGTCGCGCGGTCTCGCCATTATGGCTTTTTGCCGTCATGAAATGCAGGTAAGAGGCCACACAACAAAGCAGAAAAACACTGTGCGCCGCTTGAAAGGCCGCAATGTCGGGTAAGCCCAATGCGCGAAATCCGTCAATCAGCAGCCCAATGCCCCATTGAATGACAAAAACCCCGGCAAAAATAACCAGATTAAAGGCCGACAGCGCCCGCCCCGCCAGCGCAGGGGGAAACGCCAGCCCGACTGCGGGCTGCGACAGCGATATGAAGGAGCAGCTCATGCAGTAAAGCGCCAGCAAGGCGGCGGTCCAGCCGGCCAGTTGGTCGGCCGCCACAATCAAAACCGCCAGAATCGCAAAGCTCAACGGCATGCCGCGCGCCATCAAACGCTCGGCATTGAGGCCCCGGCGCACCAGCCAGGGGTTGACCAGCCCCCAAACCCAGAAGGTGAGCAACATGCTGACATTGATCCAGAAAAATCCGGTTGCCGCCTGTTTCGCGTTGTAGCCCGCAACGCGGGTCATCCAGGGCACAACCCACAGGGTTTGGATGGCCAATAGTCCGCCGTAGGTGAAAAAGCCAATTGGGGCCATTTTGCGGAAGTAAGGATGCCGCCAAACGGCCCAGTAGCTGGGCGTGGGCATTTTGGGTTGACCCGGCACGGCGGCAGTCGTTCCCCATTTGGGGACCAGCCAGGCGATCAGCGCCATCGCCAGCAGCACCAATGCCGCCAGCCCGACAAACAACGCCCGCCAGCCTGCCAGCGGCAGCAGCCAATACACCGGAAGGGTTGACGCCACCATCCCCAAAGAGCCCGTCATCAGCATCCACGAATTGGCACGCAGCAGTGTGGCGGAATCAAACCAGCGCCGGTAACCCGTCAGTGGTGCCATCAGGCAGGCACTGACGCCGACGCCGCACATCACCCGCCCCAGCAGCAGGCCAGTAAAGCCCGTGGCCAGGGAGAATGCCAGGCAGCCTGCTACTGCGACCGCCAAAAAGCACAGAATGACGCGCTTGGGGCCGTAGCGGTCCAACAAACTCCCCAGCGGCAGCTGGGTTGCAGCAAACCCAAGGAAATAGCCGCCCGCGAGCAGGCCCAAGTCGCGGGCACTGAAGGCAAACTCCTGGGTGAGCGTGGGCGACAGCGTGGCCGTGATGGCCCGAATCAGGGCCGAGAAGAAATAGGCAAATGCAAATGCCAGAAACACCACAATGGCAGCACGCCGCGAAAGCACCGTCATTGAAATTCAAGCCCTGAAAAAAACGTGTCAGACATCTCAGCCGTGACCTTGGGCGCATAAACCGCGGCGTGAAAAACGCGCTTTCCGCTCACAATCCAGACGCCGTGCAGGCTGACGGTACTGCCATCGCTGCGTTTGCCCTGCGCCTGGACCAGCATGCTGATAACCGGGGCGCTCGTGGTGCGGATGTCAATGGGTGTTTCGGTTGTCTGTGTGGCCGACATGTTGGCCAATGTTGCCTTACGCCACTGTGCCAATCCGTCCGGTGCCGTGCGGCCTTCTGCCAACTCGGCATGCGAAATGGCAAAGCTTGCGCCACCCGCGTCGCACGCAGTCAGATGTATTTCGACCGGTGCGCTGGCCAAGGGAACCCAACGGGTGAGCTGATCTGGCTTGCAGGGAAAAAGTGCTGTCAATCCGGTTTCACCGATGCGGGTTTCGCGCCAGTTCAGGCTCGGGTTGCATGCGCTTGAGAAGACGGCGAGCAACACTAAATTCAGCGCTTTGGATGCAAACGAAAAAGGCACTATATAATTTATAGCAAACTATTTATATAACACTAGAGCTAGAGGCGTATTTCATCAATAATTCGGCATTTTGGGGGCTTTGAATGATTGAAAATTAACCTGTGAGTTAATTTTTGTGCGTTGGAGCATCAACCATCGCCGCGCTGGCGCTATTTCAATACGCCAAACACCTTTTTGAGAATCGCGCTGCCGGTGCCAATCGGATCCTGGCGGATTTTTCTCTCTTCCTCGCCGATCATGAAGTACAGGCCGTCCAGTGACTTGCCGGTCACGTATTGCTGGATATTCGCATCGTCCTTGCGCATCAGGCCCATACCCGCCGCTTTGCCCGCAATGTCGTTGTATTGATTGGCCAGACCCACTTTTTCGGTGGCTTGGGTGACGATTGGCAAAAACTTGGTGCTGAGTGGTGCACGGGTCTTCTCGGCAAAAAATCCGGTGACCGAGGTATCGCCACCGCCCAGAATCTTCTTCGCATCGTCCACGCTCATGCTTTTAACGGCACCGACCAGCATGTCGCGCGCCTGCGGCACGGCGGTTTCTGCCGCGCGGTTCATCGAAGTGATCAACTCGTCAATGCGGCCGCCTTGCCCCAGTGTGCGCAGCAGGTTGGCAGCGCTGTCCAGAAAACCTGGCAACGGAATGCGAACTTTGTCGTTCAACAGGAATCCATCTGTTTTGCCCAACGCGCCGATGGCGGCCAGCACGCCTTTTTCCAGCGCTGTTTTCAGGCCCTGAGACGCTTCAGCGTTGGTGAGGTCACCCAAAGACAAAGCCAGCGCGTGCTGGTGGGTCAGGCCGATCAGCGTTGCCAGGGCTGGAATTGAAACCGAATTAAACTGACGTCGATCCATGAGAGCACTCCAGTGAAGAAAATAATTTTGCTACCCCTCATCGCAACGGCCCTGGTGGCCGTTGCGATGACCGTCTATTTGAACACGGGCACCGCCATGGCACCGCCGTCTACCTTTGTGCTGCTGGACGGCTCCAAAAAGACCACCGAGAGCCTTAAAGGCCGTGTCACGTTGGTTAATTTTTGGGCCACCAGTTGTGTCACCTGTGTGGCTGAAATGCCGAAGTTGATCGCGACGCACAACAAGTACAAAGCCCAGGGTTTTGACACGATTGCCGTTGCGATGAGTTACGACCCACCCAGCTACGTCGTCAATTTCGCGCAGACGCGTCAATTGCCGTTTAGCGTGGCCATCGACAACACGGGCAGCGTTGCCAAGGCTTGGGGTGATGTCAAGCTCACGCCGACGACTTATCTGGTGAACAAGCGCGGTGAAATCGTCAAGCGCTTTGTCGGCGAGCCGGACTTTGCCGAATTGCACCGGCTGATTGAAGGGCTATTGGCGCAGGTCTGACAAACAGCAAGAAGATCACCGACAGAACATCAAATGCAGCAAAAAGGCCGGTTTCACTGAGAAATCGGCCTTTTTGACTGGGTGGCAGCAACCCGTTTTCCGGCCGCGCCAATTTTCGCCGGTTTTGCTTTATTCCTTGCGGAACGCGTCGTGGCAGGCTTTGCACGCACCTCCAGTTGCACCCACGGCGACTTTAATGGAGTCCAGGTTTCCTGTGCGTGCGGCGGCGGCCAGTTTGACCATTTCACCCTGCATTTTCTCGCTGGCTTCCTTGAATTTGGCGTTGTCGGTCCAGATTTCAGGCTTGGCCCGGGTTGTGGCGCCCTTGTCGGTGCCTTCGCCAAATCCCGCCCAAGGAAGCTTGGACATGTACTCTGCGATGCCTGCGTTGTCAGCAGCCACTTTGGCATCAAACGGAATGCGCCCATTGGCCATGGCCGCCACGCGGCCAAAATGGGCACCCATCACAGAGAGTGCCGATTGACGGTATTTGATGGCATCTTCAGGCTTGGCAAACTGGGCCGACGCAGGTGCCGCCAACGTGACGGCAGCTGCTGCAAGAACGAGTGAGGCAATGGCTTTCATGGTTTCCTTTCTTGGGTTGAGGGTGAACACTTCAAATAGAGTCAACTCAATGTTAACAAGTTCTGCAATTTTCACCGCATTCGGGAAACTACCATGCCAAGGTGTGCAAATCGCCACGTTGGTTTGAATGCCGCCCCCATTCGCATTGGCGATAAACTTGAGCTTCACCGATTTCGCGACGCCTATGAAATACAAGACCAGAGTTTGGGACCTTCCGACCCGCATCTTCCACTGGGCTTTGCTGCTCTGCGTGATCAGCATGGTTGTGACTGCGAGCATTGGCGGCAATGCGATGACTTGGCACTTTCGGGGTGGCTACGTCATTTTGAGCCTGTTGCTGTTTCGGCTGGTTTGGGGCCTTGTCGGCGGTCGCTGGTCTCGCTTTGCGTCTTTTATCTACGCCCCGTCCACCCTCATGGGTTACCTCAAAGGATTGGGCAAGCCCGAGCATTCCGTGGGCCACAACCCGCTGGGTGCGGGTTCTGTGTTTGCCTTGCTATTTTTCCTGCTGGCTCAAGTCGGAACCGGCCTGTTCAGCGACGACGAAATCGCAAGCTCGGGCCCGCTATCGAAATTTGTAGCCAATGCCACCGTGAGTGCAGCCACCTCGTACCACAAGAATATCGGCAAGTACGTTCTGATCGTGCTGGTGGTGCTGCATATTGGTGCGGTGCTGTTCTACCTTTACAAGAAAAAGGAAAACCTGATCGCACCCATGATTCACGGCGACAAGCACCTGGTCACCGACGTGGGAAGCTCCCGCGACGATACCCACAGCCGAGTCACGGCGGCAATTATTTTTAGTCTTTGCGCTGCGGCAGTGGCTACATTGGTCAAACTGGCTGGTTAGCAACGGGGTTGGCTATCCCTGCCCGAGTTTTCGGCAGCGCCCAAAGGCGCTGCGTGTCGGGTTACTAGGCATCTCAAGCGAGGTTTTTTCAGGCCTTGGCTTGGGCCAGCAGCGTGGTCGCGTCGCTGACTTCAAACTTGCCCGGTGCTTCCACGTTCAAATTGCTGACCTTGCCGTCTTTGACCAGCATGGAGTAGCGGTTGCTGCGCAAGCCCATACCGCGCGCCGACAAGTCCAGCGTCAAACCGGTGGCTTGCGCAAAAGCCGCGCTGCCGTCGGCCATCATGCGCACTTTGCCCGCCGTTTTTTGGTCGCGCGCCCAGGCCCCCATGACAAACGCGTCATTCACGCTGACGCACCAAATCTCATCGACGCCCGCAGCCTTGAAGTCGTTGAATTGCTCAACGTACGGCGGCACATGCTTGGCCGAGCAGGTCGGCGTGAAGGCGCCTGGCAGCGCGAACAGTGCGATTGTTTTACCAGCAGTGGCCTTCGCGACATCGACCGCGTTGGGGCCGATGCTACAGCCCTCGCCCTCTACCTCAGAAAACTCCATTAGCGTCGCTGCGGGAAGGGTGTCACCAACTTTAATCATCAAAATACTCCTAATTTGTAGAAAACCATCGCGAAATAATTGAAAACGGCCCACATTGTGAGCCGTTTAAGGGATTCTTGCTGGGGGCTGCCTTCTGGAGCGCTTGCCAGCAAAATTGTCGCCTGACGTGTTGTGCGACTAAACCGCAGCAGCCTTTTGAACCAGCTTGGTCGCAACCCAGTTCTTGGTTTTGGAGATCGGGCGGCTTTCAACAATCTCGATCATGTCGCCCATTTTGTACTCGCCTTTTTCATCATGGGCGTGGTACTTGCTGGATTTGCCGACAATCTTGCCGTACAGTTCATGCTTCACGCGCCGCTCAATCAGCACAGTTACGGTTTTGGCCCGTTTGTCGCTGACCACCTTGCCTACCAAGGTGCGCTTGAGGGATTTTTTTGCTTCCGTCATAGGTGCTCCTTATTTAGTTACAACGGTAGCCGTTGCTTGTTGTTTTTCGACAAGAATCGTCTTGGCGCGAGCAATATCACGACGCGCTGTGCGCAGCGTGGCGGTGTTGCCGAGTTGTTGTGTGGCTTTTTGCATGCGAAGGCCGAAATGGGCTCTTTGCAGAGCCTTGACTTCGTCCTTCAGGCCAGCAACGTCTTTTTGGCGCAGTTCAGTCGTTTTCATATCATTTTCTCCTGAATTATTGGCCAATCATGCGGGCAACAAAAGTGGTGCGCAGCGGCAATTTAGCTGCCGCCAAACGAAACGCTTCACGGGCCAGTTCTTCTGTGACGCCAACAATCTCAAACACGATCTTGCCAGGCTGAATTTCAGCCACATAGTACTCAGGGTTGCCCTTGCCGTTACCCATGCGCACCTCAGCGGGCTTTTGGGAGATGGGCTTGTCCGGAAACACACGAATCCAGATGCGGCCCCCACGCTTGACGTGACGGGAAATCGCACGGCGTGCGGCTTCAATCTGGCGGGCCGTCAAACGGCCACGGTCGGTGCACTTCAGGCCAAAATCACCAAACGCGACCGAGCTACCCCGGGTTGCGATGCCGGTGTTGCGGCCTTTTTGCTCTTTGCGGTACTTTCGACGCGCGGGTTGCAACATA
>JANOMD010000347.1:0-8680 GCA_031420135.1 Rhodoferax sp.
GCCACGCGCAGCCAGTGCGCGCCCAACGTGTTTCGCACCAGCTTCAGCAATTCGCAACCGACCCGCGCGCTTGGCCCGGCGATGATTGCCAAAGGCCACAAAAAGGCGGTCTGGATCACCTGGAAATATGCCGCAGGCGACGAGGCTTTTGAAGGCTTCAAAGAGGGCTACACCGCGGCGGGCGGCACCATCGTCAAGGAGCTTGGCCTGCCCTTTCCGAATGTCGAGTTTCAGGCCCTGCTGACTGAAATTGCTGCGATCAAACCCGACGCGGTGGCGTGCTTCTTTGCCGGTGGCGGCGCTGCTAAATTCATGCGCGATTACGCGGCTGCGGGCTTGAAAGACAAAATCCCGCTGTATGGCTCGGGATTCCTGACCGAAGGCGTGCTGGACGCGGCGGGTGACGCGGCCAACGGCGTGATGACCACGCTGCATTACAGCGACTCGCTCGCCACCCCGCGCAACCAGGCGTTTCGTCTGGCCTACGCCAAAGCCTACCGGCTCCAGCCCGATGTCTACGCCGTTCAAGGTTACGACACAGGTTTGCTGCTGGTCCAGGGTGCCAACGCCGTCAAGGGGGATTTGTCCAGCAAAGCGGCACTTTACAAGGCATTGGAGTCCGTCACCATTGACAGCCCGCGCGGCAAATGGACCATGAGCAAGTCACACAATCCGATCCAGGACATCTACCTGCGCGTGGTGGAAAACAAGGAAAACAAGGTGCTGGGCGTTGCCGCCAAAGCACTTGCCGACAGCGGCGCGGGTTGCAAGATCGCCTAAACTCTGCCTGGGTCTGCAGGGGGGCTTGGCCTCCCTTTTTTTTTGCCTGCACAGACGGTTTTTTGGACGGACAGTTTTTGGACTTCGCCACATTTCTCATCCAGTTGCTGAACAGTGTTCAGTACGGCCTGCTGTTGTTCATGCTGGCGGCTGGGCTGACGTTGATTTTCGGCATCATGGGCGTGGTCAATCTGGCGCACGGAAGTTTCTACATGCTGGGGGCCTATTTGGCGTGGTCGCTCAGCGCCATGACCGGCAGCCTGACCTTGGCGATTCTTCTGGGAACGGCCTTGTCGGTTGTTTTCGGTCTGGCACTGGAGTGGCTGCTGTTTCGCCATTTCTACCAGCGTGACCATCTGGACCAAGTGCTGTTGACTTTTGGCCTGATCTATATTTTTGAGGAACTGCGCTCCATAGTGTGGGGTGACGACGTGCACGGCGTCCCCATTCCTGCGTTCCTTGGCGCGTCGATTGCGCTGAACGAAAACCAGTCGTATCCGGTTTACCGGCTGTTCATGTCGGGCGTGTGCATTGCGCTGGCCATTGGCCTTTATCTGCTGATCTCCAAAACCAGGCTGGGCATGAAAATCCGGGCCGGTGCATTCAACCGCGACATGGCGGGCGCATTGGGCATCAATATCAAGCTGATTCATGCCGTCGTCTTCGCCCTGGGTGTGGGCCTGGCCAGCGTCGCAGGGATGATTGCCGCGCCCGTCTCCAGTGTCTACCCCAACATGGGGTCGCAGGTGCTCATCATGTGTTTTGTCGTGGTAGTGATTGGCGGCATTGGCTCGGTACGGGGCGCGCTGATTGCTTCGCTTCTGGTGGGTCTGGTCGATACGTTTGGCAAAGTCCTGCTTCCTTCCGTTTCAGGCATGCTGGTCTACATGTTGATGGCGGCGGTTCTGCTGTGGAAACCTGAAGGCCTGTTCAAACAATGAGCGCGGCAAAATCAAATCTCGAAGTATTGCCGCGCAGCATCCAGGTAGTGCTGGGCTTGGGCCTGATCGCGCTGGTCGCCTTCCCGTTTGTGGGCACCGATTTCTACACCCAGATGGTCACGCGCATGATGATCATGGCGATTTTTGCCATGAGCCTGGACTTGCTGCAAGGCGTGACTGGCCTGGTGTCTCTGGGCCACGCCGCTTACTTTGGGCTGGCCGGCTACGCGCTGGCGTTTTTGACGCCGCAGGATGGCGCTGTCAGCCTGTGGTGGACCTTGCCTGCGGCGGTGCTGGCCTCAGGGCTGGCGGCGCTGGTGATTGGCTTTTTGGTGGTGCGCACGCACGGCATCTACTTCATCATGGTCACCATGGCTTTCGCGCAAATGGTGTTCTTCCTGTTTTTCGACAACAAGGCGCTCGGCGGCTCTGACGGCGTGTACATCAATTTCAAGCCGGATGTCTCAATTTTCGGCTGGACGCCCTTCGCCGGGTGGAATCTGGACAACAAGACCACGCTGTATTACTTCACGCTGGCAATGTTGCTGGCGGTCTATGCGTTTTTGCGGCGCTTGCTGTGGAGCCCATTTGGCCGCGCGCTGGCGGGGATTCGCGTCAACGAGCACCGCATGCGCGCCATCGGCTTTGGCACTTTTGGCTACAAGCTGGCTGCGTTCACAGTGGCGGGCGCGCTGGCGGGTCTTGCGGGTTTCCTGTGGGGCGTTCAATCCGGTTATATCAACCCCGAGTTGATGGGTTTTCACATGAGTGCGCACGCCATCATGATGGTGATTTTGGGGGGCATGGGCAATTTCGCCGGCGCGATTGTGGGTGCCTTTGCGTTTGATTATGTGTTGCACGTTTTCAAGGACCTTCCCACCGTGGGCGCTGTCAATCTGGGCAAACATTGGCAGCTCTGGATGGGCAGTTTCATCGTGCTGATCGTGGTGTTTGCGCCGCGCGGAATATTAGGGCTGGTCGCCCGCTTTTCCGCAGCGGGCAAGGGTCAACGCACCGGAACCACCCATGAGTGAAATCGTGCTGGGCGCCAGAAATCTGACCAAACGCTTTGGTGGCCTGGCAGCGGTTGACGGCGTCTCGATTGACCTTTGGCGCAATCGAATTCACGCCGTGATTGGGCCCAATGGCGCCGGCAAGTCCACTTTGACCAACCTGCTCAGCGGCGACCTGCCACTCACCGGCGGCAATATCAAGTTGGGCCATCGCGACGTGACCGGATGGTCGCCCGAAGCCATGTCGCGCCAAGGGCTGGGGCGCAGCTACCAGAAGACCAACATCTTTCTGCCCTTTACGGTGTGGGACAACGTGCGCCTGGCCGCCCAGTCGCGCGA
This sequence comes from Rhodoferax sp., assembly GCA_031420135.1. Classification (GTDB taxonomy): domain Bacteria; phylum Pseudomonadota; class Gammaproteobacteria; order Burkholderiales; family Burkholderiaceae_C; genus JANYCG01. The sequence goes on from JANOMD010000347.1 coordinate 3,074, forward strand.
CACCCAGCGCCCCTGGAGCCCCTTGCAATGGTTGAAGAATGCGACTCTGTCAAACGCCTGCAACGACCGCTGCGCCAGGGCGATTGAGCTGTCAGGCTTGCAAAGCCGCAAACATGCAATTGCCGGCACCACCAGCCACGGTGAGCAGCGCCAGCTCGAGATTGCCATGACGTTGGCGACCGAACCCCAAGTGCTGTTGCTGGACGAACCCCTGGCCGGGATGGGTGTCGCCGAAGCGCAGGTCATGATCGAATTGCTGCAAAAGCTCAAGGCCGACCACGCCATCATGCTGGTCGAGCACGACATGGACGCCGTCTTCGCCCTGGCCGACCATCTCACCGTGATGGTCAACGGCCAGGTGATTGCGAGTGGCTCGCCAGCCAACGTACGCGCCAGCCGTGAAGTGCAAGCCGCGTATCTCGGGGAATGAAATGATGCCCCCACGCTTCTCGCTTCGCGTAGTGCGCTGCCCCCCGAGGGGGCCGTGCCTTGCTCGGGGCGGCCCGTCGCGGCGGCAACAACCAAGGATTTGCCATGTTGATTGACGTGCAATCGATCAACACCTTTTACGGTGCCAGCCACATCCTGCGCGATGTTGATTTTGCGGTGGCTCGCGGTGAAACCATCGGCCTGATGGGCCGCAACGGCATGGGCAAGAGCACGCTGCTGAAAAGCATCATGGGGCTGGTCAAACCGCGTTCAGGCTCCGTCAGCGTCATGGGCCAGGCGATGACAGCCCGCGCACCGTTCGAAATCGCCCGGCTGGGCGTTGCCTACGTCCCCGAGGGTCGCGGAATATTCGGCAACCTGAGCGTGAAAGAAAATCTGGTGATGGCTGCGCGCGCGGGCAGCGGCGAAGCCGCGCGTCAACGCGCGGGCCAGAACCAGAACTGGACCTATGACCGCGTGCTGGAAACCTTTCCACGCCTCAAGGAGCGGCTCAACCACGGCGGCCAGCAACTCAGTGGCGGCGAGCAGCAAATGCTCACCATTGGCCGCGCGCTCATGACCAACCCCGATGTTCTCATTCTGGACGAAGCCACCGAAGGCCTGGCGCCGTTGATCGCCAAGGAGATCTGGCGTATTTGCGACCTGGTGCGCCAAACCGGCATCAGCAGCGTGATTGTGGACAAACACTGGAAACACGTGACGCAGGTGAGCACACGCAATGTGATCCTGGTGAAAGGCCAGGTGGTCTTCAACGGCAGCTCGCGGGACCTGATTGCCAAGCCGGAACTGCTGGACCAATACCTGGGCGTCTAGAGCGCCGTTGGCTTCGAACGCAAATCTCACGCAAGCCGCATCCGTCAGCTATTTTCATCGGAAAGCATTCATGCGAACCCAAGTTGCCATCATCGGCGCCGGCCCTGCGGGGCTGCTGCTGGGCGCCTTGCTGCACCAGGCCGGCATTGACAACATCATCATTGAGCGCCAAAGCCCGGACTATGTGCTGGGCCGCATTCGCGCAGGGATTCTGGAGCAGACCACGGTGGACATGCTGGTCGACGTGGGCGTGGGCCACGGCGTCAAGTCCGAGGGCGTCGTGCACCACAGCATTGAGCTGGTGTTTGCCGGGGAACGACATCCGATTGACGTGCATGGGCTCACCGGCGGCAAGGTCGTCACCGCCTATGGCCAGACCGAAGTCACCCGCGACTTGATGGCTGCCCGCGCCGTTGCTGGTTTGACCACGGTGTATCAGGCGGAGAAAGTCAGCATTCACGACTTTGATGGCAATTCGCCTTGTGTCCGGTTCGAGATTGACGGCCAACAGCAGGAGATGCGCTGCGACTTCATTGCCGGTTGCGACGGCTTTCACGGCGTATGCCGCGCAAGCGTCCCAAAAAGCGCCATTACCGAGTATGAAAAGGTCTACCCGTTCGGCTGGCTGGGGGTGCTGGCGGATGTGCCGCCGGTGTCGCCGCATGCCATCGTCTACGGCAACAGCGCGCGCGGGTTTTCGCTGTGCTCAATGCGCAGCATGACGCGCAGCCGCTATTACGTGCAATGCCCGATGGACGACAAGGTTGAGGCCTGGAGCGACCAGCGCTTTTGGGATGAGCTTCGGCTGCGGCTTGATCCGGCCCTGGCCGAAGCCATCGTCACCGGCCCGAGCATCGAGAAAAGCATCGCGCCGCTGCGCAGTTTTGTCGCCGAGCCGATGCGTTTTGGCCGCCTGTTGTTGGCCGGGGATGCAGCCCATATCGTGCCGCCAACGGGAGCCAAAGGGCTGAACCTGGCGGCCAGTGATGTGAAATTTTTATCCAACGCGTTGATCGACTTCTATGCCGAAAAATCTAGCGCGGGTATCGAAACCTACTCGCAGCGCGCACTTAAGCGCGTCTGGAAGGCCGAGCGGTTTTCGTGGTGGCTCACGTCGCTGATGCATCGCTTTCCCGACAGCGAAGGCTTTGGTCAAAAACTACAGGAGGCCGAGCTGGACTATTTGGTGAACTCCAAGGCAGCCTCAACCGCGCTGGCTGAAAACTACGTGGGCTTGCCGATTCTTGCGTGATGCAGCAGGTCACCCAAATACGGGGAAAGTCTCAAACTCGCCTTTGAACAATTTCGCCGTATCGCCATAGCCCATCCAGCCCTTGGTGAGCGTGGCGTAAACGCGGCGGAAGTCTGTCGTGTGCATCAGGTTGTCGCCCGCGTCCAGGCGGTTTAAATCCACCTTGGTTCCGTACTGCCCGCCCTTGACCTGCTTGCCCACGATGAACATGGTGTTGGCCGTGCCATGGTCGGTGCCTTGGTTGGCATTTTCAGGAACGCGCCGGCCAAACTCTGAAAACACCAACACACTCACTTTGTCTGCCTTGCCGATCCGCTCCATATCGCGCATGAAGCCGGCAATCGCATCCGATGCATAGCTGAGCAGGCGGCCATGCAAGTCAGGCTGCTGCACGTGGGTGTCAAACGCGTTGTTGCGAAAGCCGGTGTAGTACAGGCGCGTGGGCAGGCCCGCATCGATCAACGCGGCAACCTTGGGCAGGCCGATGGGCACGATGCCGTAGTCGGTCGGTGTGCGGTAGCGCGCCCAGGCCTCGCGCACGAGGGCAGAGGCCTGCACGGCGCTGTGGGCCGCCTCGCGCAGGTAGGCGCGCGAGGGGTTCGGGTCAACCTCAAGGCGGGCTACCGCATCCAGCGCGCTCTTGGTCTGAAAGCTGGTCTTGCGCGTGAAGCGATCAGGCTCGTCAAACACCACCGGCACGTGCAATTGGCTGTTGACGGCAAGCGATTGCGCGGTGTCGATGTTGACAATCAAATTCGCCGTAGGTTGGGGTTGCAGCGCATCGCCCAATCGCCCTACCCAGCCATACTTCTCGCCGCTGTTCGGCGCTGCGGTGTGCAGATAAGCCATCGACGTGAAATGCGAAAACGAAGGCTGCTCATAACCGCAGCCATGCATGATGGCCAGCTTGCCGTCTTTGTAGAGCCGGTCAAACCCGGTCATGCCCGAGTTCCAGCCGAAGTGATCATCCAGCCTGAGCAACTTTTGCGGCCTGATGCCCAAGGCCGGGCGATGCCGATAGTAGGCATCATCACCATAAGGCACCAGTGTGTTCAAGCCATCATTGCCGCCCGACAGCTCCACCACCACCAGGATGCGATCTTGGCTGGCGGCCACTTGCGCGAGCAGGTGAGTCATATGGCCCAGCGCCATCGTGCCCAGGCCCGCGCCCAGCAGGGTTCGGCGGTTGATTGACGGCAGCTTCAGGGTGTCAACAGTTTGCATTATTAGACCTTGTCTGTGTCAACCCAACTGGTACTCCGGCAAACTCATGATCAGATGCACGAGCAGGCGCAGCGGTTCTTCAAGGTAGGTTTGGGCCACGGCAATCTGCTCGGTGCCAAGCTCGGTGTTCAAAAAACTAATGAGGCGGGCGCGGTCTTCGCTGTGCGCCGTCACGTTCAACAGCCGCGCCAGCAGCTCATCGACCACCTGGGTTGTGGTGGCCAGTTTTTGAGCTTTCACCAACCCCGCCAAACTGAGCTGTGCGGTGTGCCGCGTGATCGGCTTGACGCGCTGGGTTGCCAACTGCCAGCCGCGAAAACTGGCGTATCGGGTGTTGAAATCCTCATCGCGGTCAGCCATCACCGTGGCTTCAGACATCGTTCCACCACCGCTGCCTCCATCGCCGCCCATCCCCCTGCCTTCAGGCCGTGTCGCAGTCGCGATGTCCATGCCCCGGTCGATTTTGTTGCTGACGATGCGGATCGTTTCATCGCTGATGTAGCGATCTGGCGGAATGAAGTTGATGTCGGGGAACAGCAAATCACGCGCAAAGTTGCCACGCTCCAACAGCAAGCCGGGGGTGATCCAACTCCTGCCCTGTGCCCAGCCCGCCACCGTGGGCGGACGAAACAAACGCTGGCCCAAAGCGCCGGTCGCATCGTTGAAATCGGGCACGCCAGGCACTTCTTTCAAGCCCAGCTTTTTGTAGCTGGAGATGGCCAATTCCACCGGGCTTTTAATGTGGGTGGCCCGGCTGGGCGCGCTGTAAAAGTCGTTGGACAGAAAGATCGCGTTGAGCAGCGGAGCCAGCTCGTAGCGATTGTTTCGCAGGATGTCACCCAACTGCTGGCGCGTGCTGTCTGCCAATTCCTCGCGCACAAATTGGCGATAAATCTTGGCGGCGATGAACTCCGCAGTAGCTGGTTGCGCCAGGATGATGTCAATCACCTGCACGCCACTGAGGTTGCCCGAGCGGCCCAGAATGGTCTTGGGGCCGTCATCATGTTTTGCGGCGATGTTGACGAAGTCCAGCCCTTTGTAGTTCCAGCCGGTGAAGGCGCGAGCCGCCTCGCGGATGTCCTGCTCGGTGTAATTTTTCACGCCGTTGTGGCCCTCGCCCATGGTGAACAGCTCCATGATCTCGCGGGCGAAGTTCTCATTCGGCGCGCCCTTGACATTCACGCCTGCGTCCAGAAAAGCCAGCATCGCAGGGTCTTGCGCGATGCCGATCAACAGAGTCCGAAAATTGCCGGTGCCTTGTGTTTGAAACAAATCCAGTTGGCGCTTCATCTTGCGGTAGTCACGCACCTTTTCTTCATTGGTGGCAAAGTGGCCATGCCAAAACAGCGCCATTTTTTCCTGCAGGGGCGTTGTCGTAGTCAGCATGCGGTTGGCCCACCAGTAGGCGAGTCGATCTGTTTCCAAACGACTGGCGCGCAGCCAGTAGAAAAATTTGTCGACCACCGGCTGCATGCGGCGGTTGCCGGTGGGTTTGACCTTGATGCCCAGCGCTTCGCCGGTTTGCTTGGCTTGGGTGGTGACGGCCGGGCGGCTGGCAGGAAAAGGCTCCAGCCCTACATCGTGAATATCAGACTCGTCAAACGCTGCCAGCTTGGCGTTAAGCCGTGTGGGATCTGAGTTCTTGAAGTTGACCAGCTCATTCACCGCTACCTGGGGCGACAGGGCCGCCAGCCGGGCGATCTCATCCGGTGTGCCACCAAAGCCTGCGCGCTCCATCAAATGGGCGGCATGTGCGGGTGTCCATTGCTGGGACGTGATTGGGGAGAGATCGTTGGCAGCAATGGGTTGCGAATGCACCTGCGCCATGCCCAGCAACAGGAGTATCGATATCGCGAGTCGCATCATGA
>JANOMD010000348.1:0-1788 GCA_031420135.1 Rhodoferax sp.
CGCACACTGGCTGAGCAGGTGAAAATTGGGGTTTACGAGGCTGGGGGGTTTCCCCTTGAATTCCCCGTGATGAGCCTGGGGGAAACGCTGCTGCGCCCCACCGCCATGCTGTACCGCAACCTGGCCAGCATGGACGTGGAAGAGTCGATTCGCGGCAACCCGCTGGACGGCGTGGTGCTGCTCATGGGCTGCGACAAAACCACGCCTTCCCTGCTGATGGGCGCATCGAGCGTGGTCCTGCCCACCATTGGCGTGAGCGGTGGCCCCATGCTCAACGGCAAGTGGCGCGGGCAGGAGCTGGGCAGCGGCACCGGGGTGTGGAGCATGAGCGAACAGGTACGCGCCGGCACTTTGAAACTGGCCGATTTTTTTGAGGCCGAAAGCTGCATGCACCGCAGCCATGGCCACTGCATGACCATGGGCACCGCCAGCACCATGGCCAGCATGGTGGAGGCGCTGGGCATTGGCCTGCCCGGCAATGCGGCCTACCCGGCAGTGGATGGCCGGCGCAACGTGCTGGCGCGCAACGCCGGGCGGCGCATTGTGGAGATGGTGCACACCGACCAGAAGATCTCCACCATCCTGACGCGCGAAGCGTTTGAAAACGCCATCAAGACACTGGCAGCCATTGGCGGGTCCACCAACGCAGTGATTCACCTGATTGCGATTGCGGGCCGTCTGGGCGTCAATCTCAATATCGAAGATTTTGACCGCCTGGCCAGCGAACTGCCCTGCCTGTTGAACCTGCAACCCTCGGGCGAGCATCTGATGGAAGACTTCTGCTACGCCGGTGGCCTGCCGGTGGTGATGAAGGAAATTGCCCACCTGCTGCACTTGGGCCTGGTCACCGCCAGTGGCAAGACCGTCGCGGAGAATTTCGAAGATGCGCAGAACTACGACCCGCGCGTGATCAAAACCTTCGCTGCACCTTTCAAAGACAACGCTGGCATCGCCGTGCTGCGCGGCAACCTGGCGCCACGCGGCGCGGTCATCAAGCCCAGTGCCGCCACCCCCGGGCTGATGGTGCACACCGGCCGTGCCGTGGTGTTTGAGAACATTGAGGACTTCCACGCCCGCATTGACGACGAAAACCTGGACATTGACGAAAACTGCGTGATGGTGCTTAAAAACTGCGGCCCCAAGGGCTACCCCGGCATGGCCGAGGTCGGCAACATGCCGCTGCCGCCCAAGGTCTTGCGCAAGGGCATTACCGACATGGTCCGCATCAGCGATGCCCGCATGAGCGGCACCGCCTACGGCACCGTGGTGCTGCACACAGCACCGGAGGCGGCAGCCGGTGGCCCGCTGGCGGTGGTGCAAAACGGCGACATGATCGAACTCAACGTGCCACAGCGCAAACTGCACTTGCACATCAGCGATGCGGAGCTGGCACGCCGCCTGGCCGAATGGACCGCGCCGAATCCACCGATGGCCTCAGGCTACTGGAAGCTGTATGTAGACCACGTGCTGCAGGCCGACCAAGGCGTGGATCTGGACTTTCTGGTGGGCATGCGCGGTTCGGCTGTGCCGCGCGACAACCACTGAAATATTCGGGAAATAATTGGGGTCAGACTCCAATTAAATCGAAAAATCCGTGCTGACCATTCGCCACGGCAAAGACCGCGCTGTGAGCCAAGATCAAACCGCGCTGGTAGCGGTGGACTGGGGCACCAGCTCGCTGCGTGCCGCCCGCCTCAACGCACAGGGCCAGGTGCTGGAAGAGCGCGCTTTGCCACGCGGCATCCTGAGCATTCCATCGAATGGATTTGCTACTTTTTTTGAAGCTAC
>JANOMD010000349.1:0-4849 GCA_031420135.1 Rhodoferax sp.
GATGACCAGGTCCATCACCGGCGCGCCGGGCAGGGCGAATTCATCCCAGCTTTTGCTGCGCAGGCCTTCAATCGGGATGCCTGCGGCGCGCAGGACCTTCAGCCCAAGCGGGTTGGGTTGCTGGTTTTCACGCGGGCTGCTGCCCGCTGAATAGCCTTGGAACCTGCCGCTGCCGATGTGATTGAGAACCGCTTCAGCCAGAATGCTTCGGGCTGAGTTGTGGGTGCATAAAAACAGCACGTTGATGATTTGCGTGGACATACAGAGTCGCGGTTTGAGGGGTTGGGGGAATTGGCGTGGTCAGAGATGAGGCGAAGCGTCTGCAAGTGCCCCGCTCGCCGTACGCAAGGCTTGCCGGTCAAGGTCCGCCATGGTTCAGGGCTTCTGCGGTGTTCATGAGGGCTTCAGCATTTGGATTGCGTCGCCACCGCGCATTCGATGCCCTGGCAACAGTGTTCGCTGAGGTAGGCCAGCAAGGCGTTCATTTGCACAAAGTCAGCCCGGTAAATCAAATTGCGGCCGCGCGGCTCGCAGTTCACCAGGCCACAGTGAGCCAGTTCCTTGAGGCGAAAGGAAAGTCCGCTGTTGCTGGCCCCCAGTTGCTCTGCAATGGCCCCCGGCGTCAAGCCCTCGGGGCCTGCCACCACCAGGGCCCTGAAGGTGCGCAAACGCTGGGCCTGGGCCAGTGCTGCCAGAGCTTTGACGGCGGCGACTTCGTCCATCACGGTCAGCGGGTTTGTTGCGAATTCTGTTTCCATATTTCAATGATACTTGAAATATGGAAATGAGTTGTGCTTTTTGTACCGAGGCAATCTGTTGGTTAAGTAGCGAACCTGATCGTCTTGCGATGATTCAAGCTGGGTTTGGAGAATCTAATATCACCAGCGATATCATTTTCTAAGAAAAACTGTGTTTTAGAGTGGAAAAGCAGGAAAAATTGATAAAATTGGCTTCTAGCTCTCGTGTTATATAGATAGTTTGCTATCTATTTTGATTGATCTTGGACGCTCATCAAACGAGTGACTCAGCGATTCGGCAGTCTGCGAAGCAGTGTCCTGCGGGTAGCCCCTGACACACGCTTGTCACCTTGCGCCGGTACTCTTTGACGGCCCAGTAAACCCAATGCCTCCATTCGCCAACCCCAAGCCAATCGTCACAAAGGACCACTGCCATGAAAACCCAGCGTTCACAAACTATCGCTGCCAGCCGGCAAAGTGGTTTCACGACCCCGATTCGCCTGATTTTGGCGACGACGGCTGCGTTCTGGATGGGGGGCTGCACGGCACCCCGTCCGGTTCAAATGAGTGAGCACGCGGATGGCGAGGCTGATGGCCCGAATCGCGCATCGGTCCGGATGAAACGCCAGCCACGAGACGCTGTAACCCAATTGCCATGGCTGGTTCACGGTGGTGACATATTGACTCACAACAATTGAGGCATCTATACCAAAGCCATGACCGTCACGCTGAAAGACCTGACGGGAGCATCGCTTTACGCCAAGACGCTTGCTCCCCAGCAGACTTAACCCAATTCCAACTACGAAGGAGAAAATAATGAAAGAACTGCCCAGCCCGACGCTCCCCCTGGCTTCCAACTGGTGGCCCAGAGGCCTGTTCAACCGCTCCCGCACCCTTGACCAGGCGCCACCCGCAATGCCTGCCGCGCGTGTGGAAGCCGCCGGGCGCAACAACTTTTCCGTCTCGTGGGCCAAGACCAGTGATGAAGTGCGCCAGGCGCAGCGCTTGCGCTTCAACGTCTTTGCACCGGAAATGGGCGCGCGCCTGGACACCCTATCGCCGGGCCACGATGTGGACCTGTTTGACAACTACTGCGAGCACTTGCTGGTGCGCGACCAGGCAACACTCAAGGTGGTGGGCACCTACCGCGTGCTGACGCCGGCCCAGGCCAAACGTGTGGGTAGCACTTACACCGAAACCGAGTTTGACCTGGTTCGCCTGCGCGGCTTGCGTGACAGCATGGTGGAGTTGGGCCGAAGCTGCGTGCACCCCGACTACCGGCACGGTGGCGTCATTCTGGCGCTGTGGGGCGCGCTTGCCGAGTTCATGGTGCGCAACAAGCTGGACACCATGATTGGCTGCGCCAGCATTCCCATGCTGCACAACGGCGTGGTCAGCGGTGACCTGGCGGCCAGCATCTGGGAAAAGGTCCGCAAGACCCATCTGGCCGATGTCCAATACCATGTGCGGCCCCGCCTGCCGCTGCCAGTGGAGCAACTGGACGGCACGCTGGATGTGGAGCCCCCGGCATTGATCAAGGGCTACCTGCGCCTGGGCGCCAAGGTGCTGGGCGCGCCGGCCTGGGACCCCGACTTCAACACCGCCGACCTGCCGATGATGATGCGCATCAGCGACTTGCCGACGCGATACCGAAACCATTTTCTGGGGGCGTGATGCGCGCGGCCCGTCAGTGAGGTCACTCTGGGTGTTGTCACAAAAATGTCATCAAACCGGTGAACAATGTGTCATGACGTTGACACAATCTGACTCGCCCAGTCTGCCTTTGCTTTCCCGGCGACTGAAGCCAAATCCAGCCATTCACAGTGTCGCCCTGCTGGACCGCGACCACAGCATTCTGGCTTTCAATGAACGGGTGCTGGACTGGGCCTATCGCAAAGACGTGCCCCTGATTGAGCGCTTGCGTTACCTGTGCATCGTCTCCTCCAACCTGGACGAGTTTTTTGAGGTGCGGGCTGAGCCGCATCTGGCAGCCAGCCAGGAACTTGAGACCAAGGGCGTTTTCACGGTCGGGTCGTTTGAGAAGCTGGCGGCAGAGGCCCACAGCCTGGTGGACCGTCAGTACGCTCTGTACAACGATGAGCTGATGCCCACCTTTGAGAAACAGGGCATCAAAATTGTCTCGCATGGGGACCGCAACCTGGTCCAGAGGCATTGGGTGAAACAGTATTTTGAGCGGGAAGTGCGCCCGCTGTTGATCCCGGTGGGGCTGGACCCGTCGCATCCGTTTCCGCAGGTGGCCAACAAGTCACTGAACTTTATTGTGCGTCTGGTCGGGCGCGATGCTTTCGGCCGCGAGAACGACATTGCGATTGTGAAAGTGCCGCGCGTGCTGCCACGCGTGATTGCCATGCCGGCCAAAGTAGCGGGTGGCAAGCGCCTGTTTGTGTCGCTCTCCAGCGTGATTCGGGCGCACCTGGGCGAGCTGTTCCTGGGCCGCGAGGTCGGTCAGTTTTCGCAATTTCGGGTGACCCGCCACTCCGACCTGGCGGTAGACGATGATGACGTTAAAAACCTGCGCACCGCCCTGCGCCACGGCCTGCAACACAGGCACTATGGCCAGGCGGTGCGGCTGGAAGTGTCGGCGGGCTGCTCCGAGTACCTGTCAAACTTTCTGCTCAATCAGTTCGATTTGCCGGCATTGGCGCTGTACCGCGTGCAAGGCCCGGTGAACCTGGTGCGCCTGACGCAACTGATCGATCTGGTGGATGACCCGCAGCTCTGCTTCCCGGCCTACAAGGCGTGTTACCCAACCCAGATGAACCCAGGGCTGTCCATTTTTGAACAGCTCAAGGCACGTGACATCTTCATCCACCAGCCGTTTGAGAGTTTTGATGGCGTATTGGACTTCCTGCGCGAGGCGGTCAACGACGCAGACGTGCTGGCCATCAAGCAGACCATTTACCGCACCGGTCCGGACTCGGCATTGATGGACCTGCTGCGCGAAGCGGTGCGCCGGGGCAAGGAAGTGACCGTGGTGGTGGAGCTCAAGGCCCGCTTTGATGAAGAAGCCAACATCAATTGGGCCGAGATGCTGGAGTCAATCGGCGCGCAGGTGCTGTACGGTGTGGTCGGCCTGAAAACGCACGCCAAGATGATGCTGATCACGCGCCGGGAGGGCCGGTCCCTCAAGCGTTATGGTCATCTGTCTACCGGCAACTACAACCCACGCACGGCAAAGCTGTATACCGACATCAGCCATTTGACGGCCGATGCCGCGCTGACGCTGGACATGGAACACGTCTTTGTGCACCTTGCCAGCCAGAGCCGCCTGCCCAAGCTCAAACGCCTGTGGCTGGCACCGTTTGACCTGCAGCGCAATCTGGTGGAGAAAATCAATGCGCTGGGAATGGCCTCTGCCGCAGGCCAATCCACCCGCATTGTGGCCAAGATGAATGCCCTGACCGACGAAGCCATCATCCAGGCGCTGATTGCGGCAGGGCGTCAGGGCGTGCGCATTGACCTGATCGTGCGCGGCGCCTGCATGCTGCCTGCGCGCGTGCCCGGCTTTACCGACAACATTCGGGTGCGCTCGGTGATTGGGCGATTTCTTGAGCATTCCCGGGTGTTCTACTTTCGCCTGGGTGATGTCGACGAGCTGTATCTGTCCAGCGCTGACTGGATGAACCGCAACATGCTGCGCCGCATCGAATTGGCGTGGCCGGTGAACGACCCAGTGCAGCGCCAGCGCATGGTGGACGAGTGCCTGGTGGCCTACCTGCATGACGGTGTGGATGCGTGGGACCTGCTACCCACTGGCAAATACGTCCGTGTCAGCCGGATTGATCGGGAGGGCCATGGCGCGCAGGCAGCCCTGATGGCCCGGTATGCGGCAACCCATACCAGCGCGCAGGAAGAGAGATGATGGACCTCATCCTGTGGCGCCATGCCGAAGCGCAAGACCTGCTGGACGGGCACGAGGACATTTCGCGGGCGTTGACCGGGCGTGGCGAAAAACAGGCGGCGCGCATGGCCCATTGGCTGGACCGGCAATTGCCTGAAGGTGCACGCGTGCTGGTCAGTCCGGCGCGCCGCTGCGAGCAGACCGCGCAGGCGCTGGAGCGCAAGTACAAAATCAGGCCCGAGCTGTCAAC
>JANOMD010000350.1:0-5223 GCA_031420135.1 Rhodoferax sp.
GAGGGCAAAAGCCGTCACAAAGCACGCCATCAACGTGGTTGCCGCCACCAGTTGCCACCACTTGCCCAGCACCAGCTCGGTTTGCGCTTCGGCCAGCATGGTGCCCCAGCTCACCATGTCAATCGGCACGCCCAGGCCCAGGAAAGACAAGATCACCTCGGCCTTGATGAAACCCACCACATGCAAGCTCAGTTGCACCAGCACCACGTGGCTGATGTTGGGCAGGATGTGGGTGAACATGCGCGACGCGTGTGATGCGCCGATGGCCTGCGCGGCCATTACGTACTCACGCGCGCGATGCTTGATGTATTCGGCGCGCACCAGCCGGTATATGCCAGTCCAGCCGACCAAGCTCAAAATGATCACCACCGTCCAAATGCCGCCGCCCAGCGTGCCTGCGAGCGGGCCTGTCTTCAACACCGCCGCCAGTGCAAACACCAGCAAGATGTACGGGATGGCGGTAAACACGTTGTAAACCCACTCCAAAAAGTCACCGACCGGGCCGCCAAAGTAGCCGCCAATGGCACCCAAAATGGTGCCAATCAACGTGGCAAACAAGGCGGCTGCCAGGCCCACGGTGATTGACACTTGCGCGCCCTTGATCACTTTGGTCAGCACGTCACGCCCCAACTGGTCGCCGCCGAAGGGCAGGGTATCGGATTTGACGGTGGTGACGGTTTTGAACTGTAAGGCGCGCTCGGCCCACTCTTTGTAGCGCGGCGCCAGCGGGTCCACATCGCTGATGTCCACCGCGGCACCCGCAATGCTGTCGATCACGGCGGTTTGCGAGCCGTCCACAATCTTGCCGACAAAATGCGGTGGCGCAAACGGGGTGCCCACCTCTTTTTGCCAGTCTTTGCCGACCAAGCCAAGCTGCGCCAGCAGCACCAGGCCAATGAAAAACAGCGTGACGTAGAGCGACACCATGCCCACGCGGTCGTTTTTCAGCCGCCCCCAGGCTTGAGTCCATACGCCAGGGGATTTGGGCAGTTCTCTCAGGATAGCGGCGGTCATTTCAGTGTCACCCTCGGGTCAACAAATTTGTACAGAACATCGGTGATCAGGTTGATCACCATGGTGAGGAAGGCAAGGTACACCGTGGCCGCTTGAATCACCGGGTAATCGCTGCGGTTCACCGCTACCAGAATCTCGCGGCCCAGGCCTGGGATGGAGAAGAACACCTCGATCAAGAACGAGCCAATGAACACGCCCGGCAGTTGCGTCGCGACATTGGTCAGGATCGGGATCATCGCGTTGCGCAGCACGTGTTTAAGCAGAATGGTGTTCTCGGTCACGCCCTTGGCGCGGGCAGTGCGCACGTAGTCCTGGCCGATCTCATCCAGAAAGAAGCTGCGGTACAGCCGCGTTTGTGGGGCCAGGCTGACCAGCACCGCCAGAATGACCGGCAGCGGCGCGTAGACCACCAGGTTCTTCCACACGCTGTTGCTCCAGCCTTGCACCGGGAACCAGCCCAGCAAGAAGCCAAACACATACTGCCCGACGATGATGTAGACCAAAAAGCTGATCGACAGCGCCACGGTGGTGATGATCATGATGGCGCGATCCGTCAAGCTGCCACGCACGTAGGCCACGGCCAGCCCGGCGAGGATGGCCAAAATTACCTCCAGCACCAGAATCGGGATCATGATGGTCAGCGTGGCGGGCAGGCGCGTGGCGAAGATGCTGGAGATGGCCTCGTTGGTCGTCCAGCTTTTGCCCCAGTCAAAGGTAAAAATCTGCTGAATGAAAACCCAGAGTTGTGCCCATACCGATTTATCCAACCCCAGTTGCGCACGCAGCGAGGCGATACGCTCGGGTGAGGCGTTCAGGCCCGCCATCACCTCGGCCGGGTCGCCACCAAAGAATTTGAACAAAAAGAACACCAGCAGGATCACACCCAACAAAGTGGGAATCATCTGCCAGAGACGTCGAAGAATGTAAGAAAGCATATGTGTCTGCCTCGGGGGAAACGCCCATGGATAATACTGACGGGGGCGATTATGCTTGCGCCAGTTTGATTGTGCATTGGGGGTTGCGACTATGAAAGTTAAGTATTTGCAAGTTGTTTTTGCGCTAGTAATTGGGTTGTTGGAGATCAATGCGGCGCATGCACAAACCAAGCCAGCCGAGAAGGTGCTGAGGTATGCGTTCGAAATTGCGGAAACTGGGTTTGACCCCGTGCAGTTGTCCGATTTGTACTCGCGCATCGTCACCGCCAATATTTTTGACTCTCTGTACTGCTATGACTATTTGGCGCGCCCTGTCAAAGTCAAACCCAATCTGGCGAACGGTATGCCGATAGTCACCGACGACTTCCGAACCTACACGATCAAAGTCAAACCCGGTATTTACTTTGCAGACGATCCTGCATTTGGCGGTAAGAAGCGCGAGGTCACGGCACAAGACATCGTGTACACGTACAAGCGGTTTTACGATCCCAAGACTAAAAGCCCCAGCTATCCTGGCCTGGAAGAGGACAAGCTTATTGGAATGGCCGAGGTGCGCAAGGAAGCTGAAAAGCCTGGCGCCAAGTTTGACTACGACAAGGAAGTCGAAGGCCTGCGTGCCTTGGATCGATACACCTTGCAAATCAAGCTGGCCGAGACTCGGCCGCGGTTTATATACACGCTGACAGACCCCGGTGTCGCAGGAACCGTTGCGCGTGAGGTGGTTGAAAAGTATGGCGACAAGATCATGGAGCACCCGGTTGGTACTGGGCCCTTCAAGCTGGATCAATGGACGCGCTCCTCGAAGATTGTGCTGGTGAAGAACCCTAACTTCCGCGAAGAGTTTTACGAAGCCGAGCCTGCGGCAGACGACACACTGTCACAGGCGATTTACCAAAAAATGAAGGGCAAGAAACTCCCTTTGGTTGACCGGGTCGAGGTGTCGATCATCGAGGAAGTTCAGCCGCGCTGGCTTTCATTCCTCGGCAACGAGCAAGACTTTCTGGAGCGCCTGCCGGAGGCATTTTCCTATCAGGCCATTCCCAACAACCAGGTCGCGCCCCATCTGGCAAAAAGGAAAATTGGCATGGAGCGTGTTGCGGTTCCAGATGTGACCGTGAACTACATGAACATGGAGAACCCTATCATCGGTGGCTACACGCCTGACAAAGTGGCGTTGCGCCGGGCGATTTCACTGGCCTACAACACCGAAGAGGAAATTCGCCTGCCCCGGCGTAACCAGGCGATTCACGCGCAGGGGCCTATCCAGCCGAACACGGTAGGTTATGACCCCAAGTTCAAAACCGAGATGAGCGAGTACAACCCTGCGCGCGCTGCGGCATTGTTTGATATGTATGGTTACGTTGACAAGAATGGCGACGGATGGCGCGATATGCCTGATGGAAAGCCCTTGGTGCTGGAGTACGCCACGCAGCCCGATACGGCATCGCGCGAACGCAACGAGATTTGGAAAAAAAGCATGGATGCAGCGGGCATCAAAATCGTGTTCAAGCCTGCCAAATGGCCTGAGAATTTGAAGTCCGCACGGGCTGGCAAGCTGATGATGTGGGGTTTGGCCTACAGCGCGTCAACGCCCGACGGTGGTGGCTCGTTAGGGATCATCTATGGACCTGAAAAGGGGCAGTTCAACCTGTCGCGTTTCCAGAATGATGAGTATGACAAGCTTTACCAGAAGCAACGGTTAATGGCCGACGGCCCTGAGCGCCTTGCCATCATGCAGCAATTGGTCAAGATTATGGTTGCGTACATGCCGGTCAAGTTTGCGGTGCATCGCTTGCGAACCGATTTGACACAGCCCTGGCTGGTTGGTTACCGACGCCACCCGGTAGCGCGCGAGTTCTGGAAATTCGTTGACATCGACACCAGCAAGCTGCCGAACTGATCGCACAAATTAATTGAATTGGAGGAAACTCATGAACATGATCTCAAAGAAAAACTGTCTGGTTGGCCTACTGGCTGCCATGTTCTCAGCTACCGGCTTTGCCGCCATCATCCCCCCCGGCGTGCAACTGCACGCCACACAAACACTCATCCGCAACAACGGCTCCGAGCCTGAAACGCTTGACCCCGCGCTGGCCGAGTCGGTGGGTGCCAACAACATCACCCGCGATCTGTTTGAGGCGCTGACCTCCAACGACAGCACTGGAAAAATCGTGCCCGGTGTGGCAGAAAGCTGGAAGCAGACGGACTCGACCACCTGGGTGTTCAAGCTGCGCCCCAATGCCAAATGGTCGAATGGCGACCCGGTCACTGCCGAAGACTTTGTGTTTGGCATCCGCCGTTTTCTCGACCCCAAAACCGCCTCCACCTACTCGTCAACTTACGGCGTTTTTCTGCTGAATGGCGCGGCCATCGTCAAAGGCACCAAACCGCCTGCCGATGTCGGCATCAAAGCCATCGACAAGCTGACGGTTGAAGTCAAAACCGCGTACCCGGTGAGCTTTTTGCCCGCCTTGATGAGCAACAACAATTTGGGGCCGGTGCACAAAGCCAGCCTTGAGAAGCACGGCAAAGACTGGACCAAGCCCGGCAATCTGGTGAGCAACGGGGCCTACACCCTCAAAGAATGGCAGGTGAACAACCGCTTGGTGATCCAGAAAAATCCGCAGTATTGGGACGCTGCCAACGTGCAATTGACGCAAGTGACGTACCTTCCAGTAGAAGATGGCAATGCCGATGTGAAGCTGTTTGAGTCCGGCGAAAACGAGTTTGTGTACCAGTTGCCACCCGGCACGTTTGAGACTTACAAAGCAAAATACCCCAAAGAGATTAAGAATTCGCCCATCCTGGGCCTGCGCTACTACTCGTATCAGACTCAAAACCCGATGTTTAAGGATGTGCGGGTGCGCAAAGCACTCTCGATGGTGATTGACCGCAAAATTCTTTCAGAGCGCGTGACCGCTGACGGCCAGGCCCCCGCCTACAGCGCGATGGTGAACGGCATTGAAGGCGCTGACGTTACCCCCTACGAGTGGTCAACCTGGCCGATGGAGAAGCGCGTGGCCGATGCCAAGAAGTTGCTGGCGGATGCCGGTGTGAAACCCGGCACCAAGTTCACCTTCTCGTACAACACCAGCGAGTACCACAAAAAGATGGCGGTGTTTGCCGCGTCTGAATGGAAGACCAAGCTGGGTCTGAATATCGAGACCGAGACCATGGAATTCAAGGTGCTGCTGAAAAAGCGCCATGACGGCGCGTTCGAAATGGCTCGCAATGGCTGGCTGGCCGATTACAACGATGCGACATCTTTCCTCGC
>JANOMD010000351.1:0-5766 GCA_031420135.1 Rhodoferax sp.
TGCTGGGGCATTCGGATGCCGATGTATTGCTGCATGCCATCACAGACGCGCTGTTGGGCGCCGCCGGTTTGGGCGATATTGGTACGCATTTTCCGGATACCGATGAAAAATTCAAAGGCGCTGACTCCATCGCCCTGCTGACCGAAGCCGCATCACGGGTTCGCGCCTGTGGATTCGAGATTGGCAACCTTGACAGCACCGTCATTGCCCAGGCCCCCAGGCTCGCCGCGCACATCAGCGCCATGCGCGGACAAATTGCGTTGGGCTTGGGCGTCGCGCCATCGCAAGTCAACGTCAAGGCAAAAACCGCTGAAAAAATGGGGCCGGTGGGGCAGGGCCAGGCGATTGAAGCGCGGGCTGTCGTGCTGCTCTGGCCGCGCTGAATTTCACATTTTGATGGCGCGTTGCAGCTTGATGTGGGCTGCCAGCCCGCCGGATTTGGTATTGACCAGCGCAAACTTGCCGCCCATTCGCTGCACTGTTTTGTCCACAATCGACAAGCCCAGGCCAGCGCCGTTGGCAGCAGTGCGGGCGGCGTCGCCCCTGAAAAACGGCTTGGTCAGGTTGGCGAGGTTTTCAGGCGCCACGCCGTCGCCATGGTCGCGCAGCTTGATCAACACCCATTGGTCGCGTGACCGTGCTGCAATGTCCACCACCGCGATGCCCGAGCCGGGTGACTTGCCGTAACGGCGCGCGTTTTCGATCAGGTTGGAGATAATCCGGCCGAGTTCAACTTCATCGGCCAGAACCAGCAGTCCCGGGCTCAGGTCGAGCCGGAAGCGCATGTCGGCGTGGTCGCGCACCGAGTAGATGCAGGACTCGATCACATCGTTCAGAGGTACCGTGTTCAGCTTCACCGTGTCCGGGCGCGCGTAATCCAGAAATTTGTCAATGATGGCGTCCAACTGCGCAATGTCTGACGCCATGTGGGCGCGTGCCTCCAGATCAACCACGCTCATTTCGGTTTCCAGCCGCAGGCGCGCCAATGGCGTGCGCAAATCGTGCGAGATCCCGGCCAGCATGATGGCGCGGTCCTGCTCGACTTTGGAAAGCCGCTGCGCCATCTGGTTGAAGCCAATGTTGACTTCGCGGATCTCGCTGGTCGAGACAAATTCGTCCAGGTGGCCGATGCTCAGGTCTCCGTCTCGCACGCGGCTGGCAGCGAAGGACAACTGTTTCAACGGACTGTTGATCAGGCGCGCAATCAACGCCGCGCCCGCCAATGACAGCGCTGCGGCAGTGATCAGCCAGATCATCCAGGTTCTGCCACCGGCCGGGGTGAAACGGGCGCGGTCGGTGAGCATCCAGTAACTGTCGTCTTCAATCGTGAAACCAACCCACAGACCGTCTTCATTGTTGACGCTGTTGGCCACCACGGTTCCAGGACCCAGCCGGGTTTTCAGATCCAGCGCAATGCGACGGCTCAGGGCGTCGGTCTCAAAGGCTTCGAACTGGTCGGTTGGCTCGCGCGGAAAAATTCGCACGCTTTCCTGTGCGGTCATGGTCTTGATCAGGGAAACGCGGGCAATCGCATCCGAGTGAATCAAGGCCGCGCGGCTCAAATTGACCAGCGATGCTATTTGCTGCGCGGTTTGAATCGCCCGCGGCTCCAGTTCAAGCGCCCGCAAGGTTTGCAGCCAGGCCGCAATGCTGCCCAGCAGCAGGATGGCCAGCAGAAAAAAAGTGCGCCAGAAAAGGCTCAATCCCAATCGGCGGCGCGACTCCAGCCCCACTGGCATCGTCTCCAGCGGCATCAAGCCGCTGTCTTCAAGAGGAGGTCTAGCGCTGCTCACCAGCACCATCAGGAACGAAAACGTAGCCCACGCCCCAAACGGTCTGTATATAACGGGGCGCTGCCGCGTCAAGCTCGATCAGCTTGCGCAAGCGAGAAACCTGAACATCCAGGCTTCGGTCAAACGGCTCAAACTCGCGCCCACGCGCCAGCAACGCCAGTTTTTCGCGCGACAGCGGTTGGCGCGGGTGGCGCACCAGCGCCTTGAGCATGGCGAACTCGCCGGTCGTCAGCGGCAGCTCGTTGTTGTCCTTTCGCAAGGTACGCGCGCTCAGGTCAAAGGCAAACGGGCCAAATTGAACCAGCTCGATGTCGCTGGACGGAGCACCCGGCGCCTCCAGCGTGGGGCGGCGGCGCAGCACCGCATGGATGCGTGCCAACAGTTCGCGCGGGTTGAACGGCTTGCTCAGGTAGTCGTCAGCGCCGACTTCCAGGCCCACGATGCGGTCTACGTCCTCGCCTTTGGCGGTCAGCATGATGATCGGGGTGCGGTCGTTCGCGGCACGCAGGCGCCGGCAAATCGACAGTCCGTCCTCGCCGGGCATCATCAAGTCCAGCACGATCAGGTCAACCGTTTCCCGCAGCAAAATACGGTTCAGTGCCTTGCCGTCCTCGGCCTGAAACACCTCAAACCCTTCTTGCGCCAGGTAACGGCGCAACAGGTCGCGAATGCGGGCGTCGTCGTCAACGACCAGGATTTTGTCTACGCGGCTGGTAACTTGATTCATGCTTTAGCCCTGACTTTGAATATGTAACAAGCTCGATTTTGCAGGTTGATCGTTGGAAAAAGAGGGAATTCGCCTTAGGTTTGACACTATGTTACAACTGTTGCGGGCCCCGGCGCGCTTTCAGGTTGAACAATGTGAGCGGCGCGCGTGTTTGCTGCGTTATGTGGTCACTATGAAAAACTTGAGGCATTTCCCGAATCTGTTGCTCCTGACTGTGTTGTGCGCAAATTTGCAGGCGCAGCCGATGGCCGGGCCTGACCGCATTGTGCAAAAGGTTCATGCGAAATCGGTTGAAACGCAGCAAGCGCCTGACGAAAAGGATCTGCGCGCGCGTCGTGGCAGCGATTTGCGTCAGGCCTTGCAGCCGCTCAAGGCGGGCACCGCCAGCAATTTGCGTCCGGCCCCCGCAACCCCGAAGCCGGGCGCCGACGGCACCAGCGTGGCTGATGCAACGCAGCCGGATTCACCGCCCGACCGCCATCTGACTGCCAAAGAGCGCGAGGAAATGCGCCAACAACTGCGCCAGCAGCGCATCCGCCAACTGAACTGAGGTGTTCTGGTGGCGCGCACCTGCGGCAGCCCTGCCCACCCGTTCGCCTGTTCTGGACCGCCTCTCAATCCGAATCCCAACCTCAAGGACTCCTGCTTTGACTCGCTTCATCTTTCGAAACTTCGTCCTGATCTGTGCACTATTGGCCGGGGCAGCCAGTGTGTTCGCCCAACAAAATGCGCCAGTCGTGCCGCAAAACGTCGTTCAACTCGCGGCCAGTGGCACCGTTGAAGTCCAGCAGGACTTGCTTACCATCTCGATGACGACCACGCGCGAGGGTGCCGACGCCACGGCGGTACAGACGCAGTTGAAAGCGGCATTGGACAGCGCTTTGACCGAGGCTAAAAAATCGGCGCAGCCCGGTCAGCTCGACGTGCGCACCGGTAATTTCAGCCTGTATCCCCGTTATGGCAAAGACGGCAAGATCACCGCGTGGCAAGGCACCACCGAACTGGTGCTGGAAGGCCGCGACTTTGCCCGGATCAGCGCCACCGCAGGGAAGATCCAGACGCTCACACTGGGCAACGTGTCGTTTGGCCTGAGCCGCGAACAGCGCCAAAAAGTTGAGGCAGACGCGCAAAACCAGGCGATTGAGCGCTTCAAGGCACGCGCTGCAGACATCGCGAAAAGCTTTGGGTTTACGGCCTACTCGCTGCGCGAAGTGGCTGTCAACGCAAACGACCAGGGCTTCGTTCCGCGCCCGCGCATGATGGCCATGGAGGCCAAGGCGTCCATGAGCGACGCTGCCGTTCCGGTGGAGGCGGGCAAGACCTCAGTGGTGGTGACCGTGTCGGGGTCGGTGCAGCTCAAATAAGCCCGCGCCGGTCGGTCACACAGCCCGGTGACTGTCAGAAAAACATCAATATAATAAAGATAGCAAACTTTATATATAACACGAGAGCTAGAGTCGCATTTGATTGATTTTTTCGGAAAAACTGATCAAAACCGCGAAAAACTGGAGGTTTTCATATCACAGGCGATATGAATTTTTATATTCTGCTTCGGGGATCATCAAGCCGAAGACCTGCCCACCACCGGGCAAAATTCCGCCTGCCAAGCCAATGCCAATAACAAAAGCGCTACCGTTCTGTTTCCAGGGTTGCCGAAATTTCAAGGTGACTTGTTGCCACTTGCAGGCCGCCGAATAGAATTGAGGGTTCGTGGTCAACAGTCGCGTAATCGGCTCAATTGGCGATGTCCCCTATTCGAAACTCTGGAGCAAGCTAATGAAAGTGCTGGTAGCCGTAAAGCGCGTGGTCGATTACAACGTCAAGGTTCGCGTCAAATCGGACAACACGGGTGTAGACATTGCCAATGTCAAAATGAGCATGAACCCGTTTGACGAGATCGCCGTCGAAGAGGCTATGCGCCTGAAAGAGAAGGGCGTGGTGACTGAGGTGATCGCCGTGTCATGCGGTGTCGCGCAGTGCGCGGAGACGCTGCGCACCGCGATGGCGATTGGCGCAGACCGGGCCATCCTGGTTGAAACCACGGTTGAATTACAGCCGCTGGCCGTGGCCAAACTGCTCAAGGCCCTGTTCGACAAAGAGCAGCCCGGCCTGGTCATTCTGGGCAAGCAGGCAATTGACGACGACTGCAACCAGACCGGCCAGATGCTCGCTGCACTGTGCGACCTGCCGCAAGCCACGTTTGCCAGCAAGGTGGAGATCGCCGACAACATGGCCATCGTCACCCGCGAAGTGGACGGCGGCTCGGAGACGCTGGCCATTAGCCTGCCCGCCGTGATCACCACCGACCTGCGCCTGAACGAGCCGCGCTACGTCACCTTGCCCAACATCATGAAGGCCAAGAAGAAGCAGCTTGATATTTTCAAGCCCGAAGACTTGGGCGTAGACGTCACCCCTCGCATCAAAACCCTGAAAGTCAGCGAGCCGCCCAAGCGCAGTGCCGGCGTGAAAGTGGCCGATGTGGCGGCTCTGGTGGATAAACTTAAAAACGAAGCGAAGGTGATCTAAATGGCGTCTCTTGTAATAGCTGAACATGACAACGCGTCCGTCAAGGGCGCAACCCTGAATACCGTGACGGCGGCTCTGGCCTGTGGTGGTGACGTGCACGTGCTGGTCGCCGGCCACAATGCGGGCGCAGCGGCGGCGGCGGCAGCCAAAATCGCGGGTGTTGCCAAAGTACTGCACGCCGAGGGCGAGGGCTTTGCGCACGGGCTGGCTGAAAACATGGCGGCCCAGGTGTTGGCGATTGCCTCGGGCTACAGCCACCTGCTGTTTCCAGCGACTGCATCTGGCAAAAACATCGCCCCGCGGGTGGCTGCGAAGCTGGACGTGGGCCAGCTTTCGGATGTGTCCAAGGTCGACAGTCCCGACACCTTTGAGCGACCGATTTACGCCGGCAACGCCATCGCGATGGTGCAGAGCCTGGATGCGACCAAGGTCATCACCGTGCGCTCCACCGGGTTCGACCCAGCCGCAGCCTCTGGCGGCAGCGCATCGGTCGAAGTGATTGCCGCAGTGGCCCCCAGCACCCAAGCCACTTTCAAGGGCAGCGAAATCGCCCGCAACGACCGCCCTGAGCTGACCGCTGCCAAGATCATCGTTTCGGGTGGACGTGCTTTGGGTTCCAATGAAAAATTCATGGCCATCATGACGCCACTGGCCGACAAACTCGGCGCAGCCCTGGGCGCATCACGCGCTGCAGTGGACGCGGGTTATGCACCCAATGAC
>JANOMD010000352.1:0-6672 GCA_031420135.1 Rhodoferax sp.
CCCCGGCCACCGCCCGCCCGGATTGCCAAGACCGACCCAAAGTTTCATGCGGGTCTCTTAGACGCTGCGTTGCGCAGATGCCAGATCGGCCATTGTCAACACCACACTGCCGCGCTTGTGCCCGGTTTCGACCCGGTCGTAGGCGGCAGTGATCTGGTCCAGCGGATAGGTGCTGTCGATGACCGGGGTGTAACGGCCTTTGGTCGCCCAATCCGCTAGCATGGTCAGGTCAGACAGACGTTCCGGGCCGCTGCCGACCTTGATTTTATGGCCATGCGGGCGCGGCCAGAGTGTGCCGAGCGTTTCGGGCAAGCCCGCGACAGCCATCAGGAACCGACCGTTCTTGGCGAGCACAGATTGGCATTTGGCATAAGTGGTGGCCCCGACCGTGTCAAAGATGATGTCGTATTGCGCGGGGCTTTTGGTGAAATCCTGTGCCGTGTAGTCGATCACCGCATCCGCCCCAAGGCGGCGCACAAGGTCCAGATTGGCCCCGGAACTGACGCCCGTCACCTGCGCACCCAGCTGTTTGGCGATCTGCACCGCGGCGGATCCGACCGCCCCCGAAGCCCCCAGAATCAGCAGTTTATCGCCCGGTTTCAGCGCCGCCTGAGCACGCAGGAAATACAGCGCCGTGGTCCCGCCAAAGGCCAGGGCGGCGGCTTGGGCATGGCTCAGATTGGCGGGTTTGGGAAGGATGTTGCCGGTCTCGGCCATGGTCCGAAATTCCGCATGGCAGCGCGATTTCAACCCCGGAAATGCGAAAACTTCGTCGCCGGGTTTGAAGCGGGTGACAGCTTTGCCAATGCGTTCAACGACGCCAGAAAGTTCGGTCCCCAGAACCGGCTGGCGTGGCCCGGTGATGCCAAACAGCAGCCGGATGATCAGCCCAAAGCCGCGCGGCACATCGGCCGACCGCAGCCGCCAATCGCCAGTGGAAACGGTCGCGGCATGGATGCGGATCAGGACTTCGTTGTCCTTGGGCGCAGGGGTCGGGACTTCGGCGATGCGGACAACCTCGGGCGGGCCGTAGCGGGTGTAAATGGCGGCTTTCATTTGAATTCCCGTGTCAGGCGGAGCGGTTGCTTGAGGATATGACGTTGGATGATCGCCTCGGCAACGGCCAGATTGATCACCCATGCGGCGAAGTTGGCCAGGGTCGTGACCTGCGGGCTATCGGTTCCACCGATCCCGCCGCCGCCATGCAGGTAAATTGCGACCGGATGCACCAGAAACCGCGCCGTGTCGGGGGTATTGGCCGGACCGGATGCAATCTGGGTCACGCGCAGGATGCCTGCCAGAACCGGAACCAGGGACAGCAGGATCAGGCCCGCAGGGATCGGCCAATGACGAAGGGTATGCCGGGGCATGAGATTTCCTTTCAGAAGCAGGTGGCGTCAGTCTTTTTCCCAGCTGAACACATCGGCCAGAGGCACGCCAAAGGCGGATGCGATCTGGAACGCCAGTTCAAGCGAGGGCGAATATTTCGCGGCCTCAATGGCCACGATGGTTTGCCGCGTGACCCCGACGCGTTCAGCCAGGTCCTTTTGCGTCATCTCGCCTGCGTCAAACCGCATGCGGCGGATATTGTTGGTAATGACGCCCTTGGGCATGGTTCAGGCCCCGCGCCAGTAGCTGCGAAACTTCAGCAGGTTGACCAATATGTCCGAGGCGACAAAACCGCCGACCAGCAGGTTGATCGCCCAGATCGCCCCCCATCCCTGCCACAGGGACAGCGCCATGGCCACGAAGCCGATGCTGACGACAGTAAACCCCACCTCGATCGCACGGCGCTCGATGGCCTTGTCTCGCTCGTCGAGCAGATCGACTATCTTTTCATCGCCCGAGATGGCGGCAAGGATGACGGCCAGAATCAGCACCACGATCCCCGCCACCACCGTGACCCCGATCAAGACCAGGATGGCCAGGCCTAGTTGGCCCAGTCCTGCCTCACCCGCCAGCCGACCCTGCGCGGCCATGTCCCGCAGATAAGACAGGAACACGATGTAAATCACCGCAGCGCGGAGGGCTTGGGCAAGCGTGCTGCGTTCCAGCCATGACATACCGGGATCCTTTCAGGTGAGTCGGGTAATGCTGACATTATGTATGTTTAAACAAACTTAGTGTAATGTATTTCATACTTAATGTCGCGTCAATGTGTCTCGACTTACCATGACCGTAACGCAAACGGAGCTCCGCAATGGGGGGCCGTCAGGTCGTCATCCTGCAAAAAATCAGGCGGTTTCTTCGTTGTCCGTGCACCGCAGGCCCGAGGGGGCCGCGATGTTGGCGATCACGAAATTCCGGTTGATGGTCGGGGTTACGCCTTCGGGCAGCATCCCTTCGACCATGGATTCGGCAACGTCAGCGAGACGTAGGACGACGCAGGATTTCCGTCTGTTGCGTTCTGTGTCACATGCGCCGGGGCCGTGATGCAATCAAAACGCTATTAAATAAGTAGCTGTTCATTCAATATATACGAGAGCTAGAGGCCAATTTCATTCATAATTTGCGGCTTTTTGCATCGTTTGAATGAAAAATTAACTCCTGGGTTAATTTTTCGCCCATTCACCAAAGACCTGCTGCCAGAGGGCCATCACTGCATCGCGTTCGGCCTGCAGCGCAGGCGGGGTGACTTGGGTGGGTTCTTCATTCAGGCGCGCCCGGTGCTGGATGCGGCGCAGCTCGCGGTAGGCGTCAGCAGCGGCCGCCCCCACTGGCGCGTCAAGCAAGGCACACGCCTGGGCGCGCTGCAACAGGGCGATATTGCCAACGTTGTCAATCAGCCCGGCGTGCTGGCCGGCGTGGCACAGCACCAGGTATTGCACGGCAAACTCAACGTCCACCATGCCACCGGGGCTGTACTTCACATCAAACTGTCCGGGCTTGACGACATGGGCCGCACGCACTTTTTGACGCATCGCCAGGATTTCGCTTTGCAATCCCGCCGGGTCGCGCGGCGACACGATGACCGCCTGGCGGATCGCATCAAAGCGCTGGCGCAAGGCAGCCGAGCCCAACACGCAGCGTGCGCGGGTCATGGCCTGGTGCTCCCACGTCCAGGCGGTGTTGCTGCCGCGCTGCTGCTGGTAGTTGGCGTAGGCGTCAAAACTGGTGACCAGCAGGCCGGAATTGCCATTGGGGCGCAGCGCCGTGTCGATCTCGTACAAATCGCCCTCGCCGGTCTTGACGGTCAGCCAGTTGATCAACTTTCGCACCAGGCTGGCGTAGATTTCGCCCGAGCGCGCATCGTCGTCCTGGTAGACAAACACAATGTCCAGATCGCTGCCATAGCCCAACTCCTTGCCGCCGAGCTTGCCATAGGCAATGATGGCCAGTTGCGCGGACTCGCGGTGGCGGTTTTTCAGCCGGTCCCAGCACCAGCGCGTGGTGATGCGCAGCACCGATTCCGCCAGCGCGCTCAGGTCGTCGGCAACTTCTTCGACCGTCAAACGGCCTTCGATGTCCCGTGCCAGGGTGCGGAACACCTCGGCGTGGTGGGCGCGGCGCAACAGGTTGAGCAGGGCCTCATCGCCGTCCTCCCCGGTAATTTGCAGGGACGCGCGGCGCCGTTGCA
This sequence comes from Rhodoferax sp., assembly GCA_031420135.1. Lineage (GTDB taxonomy): Bacteria > Pseudomonadota > Gammaproteobacteria > Burkholderiales > Burkholderiaceae_C > JANYCG01. Next base: position 3,578 of record JANOMD010000352.1, read on the forward strand.
GGTCCTGTTCAAAGTCGGCAGCGCAAAAACGCTCGCCCAGAAAGTTGTCGCTGGCCAGCTCGTCGATGACACCAGGGTGCTTGAGCAGGTAGCGCGCCGGCCAGCGCGCCGCGCCCAGCAGCCGCAGCAGCCGCTCGTGCACGGTCGGGCGCTCCAGCAGCAGCGCAAGGTAGCTCTCGCGGCGCAACAGCGGCTCGATCCAGTCGGCAATGCGAACGGCGGCTTGTTCGGTCACGCGCCCCTGCACCACCCACTGTCCGGTGCGCGCCACCAGGCGCACCAGACGGCCACGTGAATCATCCCGCAGCGCCAGCACGCGCGGGTGGTCGCGCCAGGCGGCCACCCGCTCGGCGAATTGGGGTGGAAGCTGCGCCAGAAGGGTTTCAAAATCGGTCTGCTCGGGTTGCGATAGTCCGCAATGCCCGTTCTTGCAGGGTGACTGGCCGCCGCCCAGCAAGGTGTCAAACTCCTGCGCAACGCGCTCGCGGTGCGCATCCAGCAGGCCCAGAAAAACGCTGTGGTTGGCACAGCCCATGGTTTGGGCGATCCAGGCCAGGTCATCGTCGCGGGTGGGCAACACATGGGTTTGCTGGTCGTCCAGGTACTGGATGCGGTGCTCCACGGCGCGCAGGAACAGATAGGCCTCGGCCATCGCCGTAGCGGCGGGTTGCGACATCAACCCGGCCTTGGCGAGGCGCTCCAGCGCTGCGAGCGTCGGGCGGGTGCGCAATTCGGGGAACTGGCCGCCGCGCACCACTTGCAGCAGTTGCACTGTGAACTCAATCTCGCGAATGCCACCGCGTGACAGTTTCACATCGTTGGTGCGCTCTGGGCGCCCTGAACTGCGCCGTGCCGCATGCTCGCGTATCTGGTGGTGCAAAATCCGCAGCGCATCGAAAACGCTGTAGTCCAGGTAGCGGCGAAAGACAAACGGCAGCACCACACTGCGAAGGCTTTGTGCTGTGCCCTGACCCGCGCCCTGGCCGACTGCGTTTGAGGGCGTGATGACGCGGCTTTTGAGCCAGGCGAAGCGCTCCCATTCGCGGCCCTGGACGTGAAAATATTCCTCCAGCGCGCTCAGGCAAATCGCCGGCGGGCCGGAGTTGCCATTGGGGCGCAGTGCCAGGTCAACCCTGAAAACAAAGCCGTGCTCGGTGGTCTCGCCGATCAGGCTGTAAATGGCGCGCACGCACTTGGCGAAATATTCCTGGTTGGAGATGCGTCCCCGGCCCTGCGGGTTGCCCGCCGTGTCGCCATCGGCATCAAACACATAAATCAGGTCAATGTCGCTGGACACATTCAATTCGCGCGCCCCCAGCTTGCCCATGCCCACCACCCACAGTTGCGATCTGGCACCGCTGGGTGCCAACGGCGCGCCGTGCAAATCATCAAGCGCCTGCTGAACGTCACGGCAGACGGTGTCCAGCGCGAATTCAGCCAGGTGGGTCATGCACCGCGTCACTGCCTGCAGCGTGGCGCCCGATTCGCAATCAAGGCAAAGCAGGCGCTCCAGCACTAGCTGGCGGGTGACGCGCAACGCCGCACCCCTGTCAAAGCCCTGTTGCTGTAACGAAGCGTAAAGCCCGGCGATGGCCGACATCTCAGGCAGGCCGGGTGCCAGCAACGCCATTTGTGGTGCATAACGGCGCCGTATGCGCTGGGCAAAACGTGAATGACCCGACGGCAGCGCGAACCTTTCGGGTTGACCGCCATCAGACCCTTGATGCGGATCGGCTGGATTCAAGTCTGGCATTGCGTTGCGGGTCATAATTCTTGTCACGTTCTGCGTCTCATCATGAATGTCCCGAACCCTGTCCCCTCCCACGTGCTGCGCGTTGTTGCGGCATGGGCGCGCTGGTCGCTGTGGCTCATGTTGGGGGCCTGGCTTATTTTTGGCGCCTTGTGGGGCGCGCTTCATTGGATCATTGTGCCGCGAATTGGCGACTTTCGCCCACAGCTGGAAGTGCAGGCCTCCAGGGTGCTGGGTGTACCCGTCACCATTGGGGCCATTGCGGCGACGTCACAGGGCCTGATTCCGTCGTTCGAGCTGGATGACGTGAAGCTGCTGGATGCCCAGGGCGCGACCGCCCTGTGGCTGCCTCGGGTGAGGGTGGCGCTCTCGCCGCAATCGTTGCTCGGCCTGGGGTTCGAGCAGTTGCACATCGAGCGTCCCCAGCTCAATATCCGCCGCACCCGGGAAGGCAAGCTGATCATTGCCGGGCTCGACTTTTCAAAAACCGAGCCCGGCGACGGCTCCATTGCCGACTGGTTTTTTTCGCAAAATGAATTCGTCATCCGTCACGGCGCCGTGCAATGGACCGACGACATGCGCAACCTGCCTGCCTTGAATCTGAATGGGGTCGATCTGGTGGTGCGAAACCGTTATCGAACGCATGAAATGCGCCTGGACGCCTCGCTGCCCGCGTCGATGGGCGAGCGCCTGAGCACGGTCGGGATTTTCAGGCAGCCGCTGCTGTCGCTGCGCAATGGGCAGTGGCGCGAGTGGGACGGTCAGCTCTACGGGGTGTTCGACCGGGTCGATGTGGCGGCGCTTGGTCGCTATGTGGATTTGGGCATTGATGCAGTGCAAGGGCAAGGCGGTTTTCGCGCTTGGGTGGACGTGCGCAAAGGACAGTTCACCAACGCCACGGCCGACGTCACGCTGGCCGATGTGAACATGACGCTTGGCAAGAAGCTGGCACCGCTGACCCTGAAAACGGTGGCCGGACGTCTGGGTGGCAGCCTGTTGCCTGACGGTTTTGAGTTTTGGACGCAGGACCTGCAATTTCAAACGCAGGACGGTTTGCGCTGGCTTGGCGGGAACCTGCGCATCAATTACGCCGGGGCTCCTCTGGATGGCGCCGTGAAGGGCCCGGGCCGGGGCGAGTTGCAGGCCGACAAACTTGACCTGGCGACTCTGGCACAAATTGCCAGCCGCCTGCCATTGGGGGAACCGGCGCAAGCCAGCCTGGCGGCTTGGGCGCCCAAGGGCGTGATCGAGAAAATTCAGGCGTCCTGGCAAGGCCAGCCCGGCGGCGTGCAAAAGTACCAGGCAAAAGGGCGCGTCGTGGGTTTGGAGGTCGCACGGGCCGGGG
>JANOMD010000353.1:0-1886 GCA_031420135.1 Rhodoferax sp.
GACCGGGACTTGCCGCGCCGTTTTGATGTGCCGTTTTTGGTGGCGCGCATGCCGCCGGGTCAAACCCCGGTGGCCGACGAGGCCGAGCAATTCGAGCCGGTCTGGGTGCGCCCGGCAGATGCGCTGGCACGCCACGCGGCAGGCGGTTTTTTCATCATCTTCCCGACCATCCGCACGCTGGAGCGGCTACAGCAATTTGCCAGTGTTGACGCCGTGCTGCATGCCTGTGCACAGACAGAACAGCCCTTGTGGACCAGTTGCCCACGGGCCGGCTGGCTGGCTGGCACCGAGGCCCGCTTCATGGAGCATGAATCGCCGTTTGGCGAACTTGAGCTGGTCAACCCGGACGGCCAGCTCGCGCACCACCTGGACTGGAACACGCTGCAACCCGTGCCCTTGCTGAACAACCTGCTGCGCCTGACAGCCCCCAACCCGGGCGTGATGACCGGCCCCGGCACCAACAGCTACTTGGTGGGCGACCCCAACACCGGCTACATCGCCATCGATCCCGGACCGGCTGACCCGCAACACATCGCACGCTTGTGGCGCGCCGCCGGGGGCGACATCCGCATGATTGTGTGCACCCACTCGCATGCCGACCACTCGCCCGGCGCCAAGCCGCTGCAGGCCTTGTGCGCAGGCGCCACACACGGTGTGCCACCGATTCTGGGCTTGCCCAGCGCCGCCACGGCACGGTCCAATTCAGAATTTTCACCCGACCGGACACTGCAGCATCAAGAGCTGCTTGCGCTCACGGCGACCATCGCGTCGCCGGATTCAAGCCACACGCTGAAGGTGATCCATACCCCTGGCCACGCGGCCAATCATCTGTGCCTGGTGCTGCTGGAAGATGGCCTGCTGTTCAGCGGCGACCATATCTTGAATGGCAGCACCACGGTGGTCGACCCGCCCGACGGCGACATGACCGCCTACCTGGATTCGCTGGATGCGCTGGCTGCTGCGTGTGTGGAACACGACGTCAATTTCATTGCGCCGGCGCATGGGTACGTGTTGGGCAGTGCCGGTGCTGCCATCAGCCACCTCAAGGCGCACCGCATGAAACGCGAGGCAAAAATCATCAAGGTCATGCAGGCACACCCCGAGGGCAGCATGGACGACTGGGTCGCCAAGGCCTACGACGACGTGCCGCCGCGCATGTGGCCCGTCGCCAAGCGCTCGCTGCTGGCGCATGTGCAGCGGATTGAGGCGTTGATCTCTTGACTGCGCCAAAACTTCGCGAATCGCTATTGAAAAATGGCCGGACAGTGCCCAGCTAATGACGCATTAATGATGTTCTGGGGCAGCTTGTGGCGGCACTGATTTTTTTTGTTTTGGCGCTGCTGTTGCTGGCGTGGTTGATCTGGCAGCCCTGGCTGGTCGAGCGCAAGCGCAAGGCGATTCGCGCGCAGCCGTTTCCCGCAGCCTGGCGCGACATCCTCAAACGCCGGGTGCCGTACGTGCGCGCCATGCCAGTGGACCTGCAACTTCAGCTCAAGCAGCACATCCAGGTTTTTCTGGCTGAAAAGGCGTTCATCGGCTGTGATGGGCTGGCAATCGACGATGAAATCCGCGTCACCATCGCGGCGCAGGCCTGCCTCTTGATTCTGAACCGACCCAGCTTTTACTATCCTGAGCTGCGGCAAATATTGGTCTACCCAGGCAGTTTTGTGGTGCGCCGCGACCACACCGATGGGGCTGGCGTCAACCATTCGGGTCGCCAGGTTCTGGCTGGCGAGTCCTGGTCCAACGGCCAGGTGGTCCTGTCCTGGCACGACACCCTGGACGGCGCAGCCGTCCCTGACGATGGCAACAACGTGGTGATTCACGAGTTTGCGCACCAGCTGGATCAGGAAACCGGGTCCGCCAACGGCGCACCTGTGCTGTCC
>JANOMD010000354.1:0-1753 GCA_031420135.1 Rhodoferax sp.
CCCATGGATCGGATGCGGCACTTGCGAGCATTGCCTGGACGAGCGCGACACCGACTGTGAAAAGCAGCGTAGCCTGGGAACCAGAACGCACGGTGGATTCAGCGAGTATGTGCTGGTGCCCAAGGGGCGTTATCTGGTTCCAACCGGCAACGTAGACCTGAAGCTCGCAGCGACCTACGCCTGTTCAGGGCTCACAGCGTACGGTGCCTTGAAGAAAATGCCGCGCATGTCTGCCAAAGATCGCCTTCTGGTGATTGGTGCGGGAGGACTGGGTCTGGCAGCCCTCTCGATCGCCCCGCTCGTCACCCAGGCCGGGCTGGTCGTCGCCGACCTGGACCCCACTAAACTTGACGCTGCCACCCGCCAAGGTGCGCATGTCGTATTCGACAGCCGCACACCCGATGCGGCAGCCACACTCAAGGCCGCTGCCGGCGGCCCGATTCGCGGTGTCATCGATTTCGTCGGCTCCCGTGAAACAGCCGAACTTGCGATGGCGGTTGCGGTCAAGGGCACGGTGATTGTTATTGTTGGCATGATGGGCGGCAGTCTAGAGATTCCCCTGGCGCTGATGTCGCCGCGCAACCTCACCATTCGTGGCTCGCACGTCGGATCCCTTGACGAACTCAAGGCCCTGGTGCAGTTTGCATCAGAAGGACGCCTGCCACCCATCCCGGTCGAAACCCGGCCCATGCGCGAGATCAACAGCATTCTGGACGATCTTGAGGCACGCCGCCTGATAGGGCGTGTCGTCACGGTGCCTTGAGCGGACAGCAGATTGAGGGTTGTTGCCAGCCTAGTGGCATTCGGCTTTGCGGCGGGTACTAACCAGCACAAAGAATAGTTTTTCCCGACTCCAGGCGGTCCAGCTGAGCTTCTGAATAGCCGATCTCGGCAAGAACTTGGCGACTGTGCTCGCCGAGTTTTGGCGGCAGACGGTACAAACCGCAGGGTGACTCGGAAAAGCTGATGGGGAACCCAATCAGCCGGATGGCGCCCTCGGTGGGATGGTCTACCACCGGAAACATGTTGAGCGCGCGCAGGTGCTGGTCTGCGATCAGGTCGTCGATGGAGTTGACGCTGCCGAACATGATGTCGTTTTCGATCAACGCGTCCACCCATTGCTGGGTGGTTCGCGACGGCATGACCTGGCTGATGATCACGTACAACTCGGGAATTCGCGCCGTCCGCGCCAGTGGATCCTGCAGCGACGGGTCCTGCGCCAGGTCATCACGCCCGATCAACTTAAAAAACCGCAGCCATTGCGCTGTGGTGTAGGGCAACACGCAAAGCGCACCATCCTGGGTGGCATAGGGCCGCCTTTGCGGGTTCAGGATCCTGCTGTAACCGGTATCGCCACGCGAAGGCTCAAAGGCCTTGCCGCCCATGTGCTCCGGCAACACAAAGGCCGCCATGGTTTCAAACATCGGGACTTCGATCGCCTGTCCTTTACCGGTCTTCATCCGATAGATCAGCGCCGCCAGGACAGCGTTGACCAGTGCCAGGCCCACCGCCTTGTCCGCAACAATGGTCGCAACAAACTGCGCGCTTCCGGTGACTCTCTGCTGCAAATCCGTCAGGCCCGACATGGCCTGGATGGTGTCATCGGCTGCGGGCCTTCCCGCATACGGCCCACGCTCTGAATAACCATAGGCGCCGCAAAAAATGACCTTGGGATTGACCAGCCTGATCGCCTCGTAGTTGAGTCCCAGGCTTTTCATGGCGGATGGCCGCATGTTCGACAGGAAGATGTCGC
>JANOMD010000355.1:0-1509 GCA_031420135.1 Rhodoferax sp.
CATGCCCGTCACGGTGCAGTCAAACCAGCGGATGCCCAGCACGCCTTGCACCACGCCAATCGTGATGTCGTTGTCTTCCAGCACTGGCCCTTGCTCTATGTGGGTCTCAAAATACGCGCCAATCGGGTGGTCGCCGGGCTCCTGTGGGCCGATGTAGCCAATCCGCGCCAGTTCTTCTTTCACCGACTTGCCTTCGGTGTCTTTGGCTGCGTAGGCGTGCTCCAGGGTAAAGGCCTTGGCGAACACGCCCGAGCCCATCATCACCGGCACAAAGCGCGAGCCTTCTTCATTCGTCCAGAACGCGACTTCGATGGGTGCCTCTGTCTCAATGCCGTGGTCGTTCAAGGTACGCACCACTTCCAGCCCGGCCAGCACGCCGTAGTTGCCGTCAAACTTGCCGCCGGTCGGTTGGGTGTCGATGTGGCTGCCGGTCATGATCGGGGGCAGGGCGTTGTTGCGGCCCGCACGGCGCATGAAGCCGTTGCCAATTTTGTCGATCACCACGCTCATGCCCGCTTCTTTCGCCCAGCGAAGGACCAGGTCGCGGCCCTGCTTGTCGAGGTCGGTCAGCGTGAGGCGGCAAACCCCGCCCTTTTTCGTCGCGCCAATCTGGGCCAACTCCATCAGCGACGCCCAAAGCCGTTCGCCATTGATGCGCAGCGTGTCAATGTTGACGGCAGTTTCAGTGCTCATGATGGTCTCCTGGAAAATTCAAAATTCAAAGTTCAACGTTGAACAGCGGTCGGCGCTGTCACTTGCGCACGGCGCTGGTTGGCCTCGAAGTTGGGTCCAAAAGCGGGCCGCTTGATGTATCGCCCCGCGCCCTTTTTGGCCCGCAGTTCACCGTTGACAAACACCAGTTCACCCTGGCTCACGGTGTGGCTGGGGATGCCTTTGACGGTGCGGCCCTCGAAGACGTTGAAGTCGTTCTTGCTGAAGTGTGTTTTGACCGAAATAGTTTTGCTGCCGGTCGGGTTCCACACCACCAGATCCGCATCGGCGCCGACCGAGACCGACCCTTTTTGCGGGTAGATGTTGAACAACTTGGCGGTGTTGGTGGAGGTGATGGCGACAAACTCCGAGGGGGTCAAGCGCCCGGTGTTGACACCTGCATCCCAAATCACCGCCAGGCGTTCTTCGACGCCGCCGCAGCCGTTGGGGATTTTGGAAAAATCGTCCTTGCCAGCGCTTTTTTGGGCCGCGCAGAAGGTGCAGTGGTCGGTGGCGGTGGTGTGCAAGTTGCCCGATTGCAGGCCGCGCCACAAGAACTCCTGGTTGCCGACCGGTCGAAACGGCGGGCTCATCACGTGACCCGCTGCAAATTCAAAGCTGGGGTTGCGGTAGACGCTGTCGTCCAGCACCAGGTGGCCTGCCAGCACCTCGCCATACACGCGCTGGCCACGGGCGCGGGCGCGCATGATGGCCTCGGTCGATTCAATGCACGACACATGCACGATGTAGAGCGGGACGTTCAACACATTGGCAATCGCAATCGCACGGTTTGCCGCC
>JANOMD010000356.1:0-2725 GCA_031420135.1 Rhodoferax sp.
TCCAGTTCAAAGAAATCCGCACCACGCTGCAGGCGTTGATCGCGATTTACGAAAACTGACACTCGCTGCACACCAATGCGTGCGACGAAGCCATCACCACGCCCACCGAAGAGTCAGTACGCCGTGCCATGGCGATCCAGCTCATCATCAACCGCGAATGGGGCCTCGCCAAAAACGAAAACCCAACCCAGGGCGCCTTCATCATCGAAGAGCTGACCGAGCTGCTTGAAGAAGCCGTGCTGCAGGAGTTTGAACGCATCGCCGAGCGCGGCGGCGTGCTGGGTGCGATGGAAACCGGCTACCAGCGTGGACGTATTCAGGACGAGTCTATGCACTACGAAATGCTGAAACACACCGGCGAGCTGCCCATCATCGGCGTCAACACTTTCCGCAACCCGCATGGCGATGCGGTGCAGGACAAGCTGGAACTGGCGCGCTCCACCGATGACGAAAAGCAAAGCCAGCTCAAGCGGCTGGCCGAATTTCACACGCTGCACGCGGCAGAGTCACCGGCGATGCTCAAACGCCTTCAGCAGGCTGTGATGAACAACAACAACGTGTTTGAAGTGCTGATGGACGCAGTTCGCGTCTGCTCGCTCGGGCAGATCACGAATGCGCTGTTTGAGGTGGGCGGGCAGTATCGGCGGAATATGTGATTTCGCCATCAATCCAGGAGATAGTTGCGTTGCGCCTTGCGCTGGCCTGAATTGATGACGAATTGCGTCATCCGGTCACAGTCTGCTGGAATCAACCGCCTTTTTTAGGCCGCTTGCCGGGGTTCTTCTTGTTGTTGGTCGCCGCGCCACGCTCCAGGCTGCGCAACTGCCCGCGCGGTGCCGTAAAGCTGACGCCCAAGGGGGGTACAGGGCGCGGGGTGGCTTTGCGTTCTGCTTCGGTACGGGGGGCTTGGGCCATGAAAAACTCCAGTGATGTTGGTAAACCCGCGATTATCGCCCGAACTGACTCAGATTTTCAGCCCTGACTACATTGCTTTTACCAATGGCAAGTTCAACAGCAGGTTCTGCGGCTTTAGCCGCACCAGTTTGTCGGCCGTCATGGCCAATGCCAGATAGACCGGTTTGCCAGCGACATCGGCACGCATCTCCTGAGCGTTGTTGAAAGTCAGCCGAAACAGGCTGACGATGCGTTGTGTGCGCACTGTCTCGACCGGGCGGTCTTCGTACAGGTCGTTCAGCAAGGCGGTCGATTCGACATCCAGGCCAATGTGCCAGCGCCAGTTGGCGTCTTGAATTTTGGCTTCGGGCTTGATGCTGACCTGAACGCCGAGAAAGTGGGCGATCCATTGCTCAAGAACCCGCGCCAGAGCCTTCAGGCCGGAGCGTGCACGGGTCATGGTCAAAACCAGCCCGTGGCTCAGGTCGTTGCTGACCTCATGCGTCAGGTCAAGCAGAAAGTTGTGACGGTCACTGCTTTGCCAGTACCGCTGTGCATTGCTGTCGTTCAGGACTTCCAGGTTGACGTCACGCATCGGCGCGTTGTTCTGTACCAGCAGGCGGCCCATGTCGCCCAGGCCGCCAGTCTCGTTGAGCAGGTCAAGCACGGTTTGGTCACCGCTCAAGGTCTGGCCGTCCTGCGAGTGAATACGCTGTGCACGAAACAGCAGCTCGCCCGCACGTGCCTGCAGGGCGTCGGTGCTCGCGTCCAGCACATTGCGCACGCAGGCCTGTACCACCAGGTCGATGAACAGGGGCGGCACGTCCACTTTGCCCCTGCGCATTACGTCCAGATAATATGCCTCCAGCGTCCCGGCGGCCAGGAGCGCGTCGCGAAAGCGGGCCCACAGTTCGTAATTGGCGCGTACGTCGGCATCTGCCAGATTGGCCAGCGCCGCGCCATTCAATGCAAGGCGCGGGCTGTCGATCAGCTCGCCGTGCAGCGCGACCTCTGCCGGGCAAGATTCCTCCACCAAGGCCAGTTCAGGCCGCTCTAAAAACAGGCGAAAGTAGTCGTCGGTTGGGACCAACCAGCCACGGGAATTGCGCTGCAGCGCTGAGAATCCACTTGAAGGCCAAAAATCGTGCGGGTCGGTCAAATTCAATTCAGGGCCTTCAGCTTGGATGGTCAAGTCAAATGGTTAGGGTTTACGTCCGATCGCCGCGTACAGCTCGGTCAAGGGTACGACCCGGCCATGCAAGGGCAGAATTCGCTCCACGCCAAGCTTGAGACGCTCAATGTTTTGCACCAGGTTGACATGATTGTCGTTGACGCGCGCAGGTGGCGGCGAGTTGGGCGCACCGGGTGTGAAAGCATCGGCCTGGACCAGCAGTTTTTCCAGGGGCAGGTAGACCATGTTGAAGCCCGAAGCGTGCACACTGCCTTCGATGGAATAGACCTCAACATTGCGCACGCCGTCACTGAACACGCGCTTGCCGTCTATGCCTGATACGACCACCCGACGGCCGGATTTCTGCAATGCATCTGGCGCGATGGAGTTGGCATTGGCCATGACGCGCTCAAAAAACGGTCGTGCCACGCTGCTGGATACGATTTCTGCGCCGTCAGCCGCAGCAGTACGCAGGCCGCCGGAATGGTCGAAGTGATGGTGGGAGTTGATCACGTAACGAATCGGTTTTGGCGAAAGCTTCTTGACCTCGGCCAGCACCGCCGCTGCGCGCCCGTCGTAGAGCGGGCTTTCAACCAGAATCATATGGTCGCGCATTTCGATGGCCACGCTGTTGTGTGAGCCACCGCCCAGATGCCAAAC
>JANOMD010000357.1:0-4600 GCA_031420135.1 Rhodoferax sp.
GGACTGACTGGCTTGCTCTTCATGTACCAGCGCTTCATTGCCGACGTTACGATCGACATCATCAGACTGAAGCAAGCTTTCGACGGCGACGCGGCTGCGGGCGAGTCGCCTTTCCCGCTCACGTAACAGAGACCCTCCCCATGCCAAGATACGAAGAGCTAGATCTTGATTTGCAAGAAAACGAAAAGGGGTCAGAAACGAAAATGGGTCAGGTCTTTCAATATCACATCCCAGCTAGAATTCGGCCATGTCCCGCCCGCTTCGTCTTGAATTCGCGAATGCCCTCTACCACGTCACTTCCCGGGGTGATCGGCGCGAGGACATCTACCATGATGACGCTGATCGCCAGGCCTGGCTGACTGTCCTGGCGCAGGTCTGCAAACGCTTCAACGGGTCTGTGCAAGCCCATTGCATGATGGAAACCATCTGGGCGACGAGAAGTTCATCAGCAGAATGAGCTTGCTGGCAGCACAAAAACCGACTGGCCCAGGAGCCAGCATGAGCGGCTCGCGCCGGGAGATTCCGAACGCCCAGCGCAGGCCGCAGCCAATGGCGCTGGAGGCTTTTAACGCCAACACCCCAACAGCCGCAACGCCGCAATTCATGCCGCCTTTGCCACCGCTGGCTACACCATGGCGCAACTGACCCAGCATTTCCAAGTGCACTACACGAGCGTGAGTCGGATTGTGAAGTTGATTTGAGACCTGATAATTCAAGATGGTAGCTGACCCCAACGACTCGCGCGATTGGAAATGGGGCGCTGCTTCAGGGTCATCTGGCATTTGAATTGGGTCAAAACGGGAACATCATGTTGCTGCGCTGTCAGGGTCGGTTTGACCGGGGCTGTTCCACCAGGCTGGCAACAGCCGTTGCACTTCGGCCCGCCCGAACCGGTCATCAATGAGCAGCACGACGCCGCGGTCTTCGCTGGTGCGAATCACCCGACCTGCGGCCTGCACGACTTTTTGAATGCCCGGGAAAAGGTAGGTGTAGTCGTAACCCAGGCGCCGTTTCATGGCCTCGTTGACCGGGTTGATCTGGGGCAGGCCAAGGGTGGCAATGAACGCGCCAATAAGCCGCGCGCCCGGCAGGTCGATGCCTTCACCAAAGGCGCCACCCAAAACGGCAAAACCAATGCCTTCACTGGCGGTGGTGAAGCGCGCCAGAAACGCGTCGCGCTCGGGCTCGTTCATGCGCCGGGATTGTTGCCAGACCGGGATCGCCGGGTGCGTGGCGATCAGCCGTTCTGCGGCCATTTGCAGATAGTCGAAGCTGCTGAAAAACGCCAGGTAGTTGCCCCTCGCCTGGTTGAATTGCCGGGCGATCGAGGCCACCAGGCCGTCCAGCGAATGCTGCCGGTCCTGGTACCGCGTCGAAATGTGGCGCGCCACCTGCACCTGAAGCTGTTGCGGACCGAACGCGCTGGGCACATCCAGCCAGGCGGTGGTTTCGGGCAGGCCCAGCATGTCCATCAGGTACTGCTGGGGCGTCAAGGTCGCCGAGAAAAGCGTGGCCGCATGGGCACCGGCCCAACGGTCTTTGAGGTGCGGGCCGGGCACGACATTGCGGATGCACAGCGTCGAGTTGACGCGGCTGCGCGCTGCGCCGACCTCGAACAGGTCCAGCGAAATGTCGAAGAGCGAGTGCGCGCCGTGCAGTTCAGCCAGCCGCAGGAAAACCAGCGCTTCAAAATGAAAGCTCTGCAAGGCACTGTGGACGCGTGTGGGCTGCTGCGCAAACAGCTCGGTGATCTCGACCGATGCCTTCTGCAAAGCCAGGATGAACTGGTCGGGCAGGCTGTCGTAGACCTGGTAGATCTCGGCCTGGTCCCGGACCAGCGAATTCCACTGGCGATGCAGCTTGTCGAAAGCTTTTTTCACGCCGGGCGTCAATTGCGCCGCATCGGCCCGCAGGCGGCACAGCGTGTCGTGATCCAGCCCGCACGAATACATCTGGCGCCCGCGCTCGACCAGGTTGTGCGCTTCGTCCACCAACACGCTCACGCGCCAGCCTTCGTTGACGGTGTGGGCAAACAGGTGGGCGTTCAGGTCAAGGTAATGGTTGTAGTCGCCCACCACCACATCGCTCCAGCGCACCATTTCCTGGCCAAGGTAGTACGGGCAGACCACATGGGCCAATGCCAGTTCGCGCAACGCCGGTTTGCTCAAGGAACCCACCGACGCGCTCAATTTGGTGGCGGCTTCGCGTGCCTTCGGCAGACGATCATAAAAACCCCTGGCCAAGGGGCAGGACTCGCCATGGCAGGCTTTGTCGGGGTGTTCGCAGGCTTTGTCGCGGGCCACCAGCTCCAGCACGCGCAAGGGCAAGGGCACACGATTGGGCGAGGCAGGCGCCTGATCGCGCAGGCATTGCAGGGCGTCCAGCGCCAGGCGGCGTCCGGGCGTTTTGGCGGTCAGGTAGAACAGCTTGTCCAGGCGCTGGCCGGGCATCGCTTTGAGCACCGGAAACACCGTGCCCATGGTCTTGCCGATGCCCGTGGGGGCCTGGGCCAGCAGGCAGCGCCCGGCAAGATTGCCCTTGTAGACACTTTCTGCCAGCGTGCGTTGGCCGCTGCGAAACGCCGCGTGCGGAAATTCAAGTGCCAACAGGGCAGTATCGCGAGCGACGCGATGGGCTGTTTCCTGGTCGGCCCAAATCAGGAACCGGCCGCACAGCGTCTCGAAAAACGTCTGCAGCGTGGACGCACTGTGCGGCTCGGTCAGCAGCGTTTCCTTTTGACTGCCGACATCAAAATAGACCAACGCCACCTCGATCCCGGCGAGGCCCAGTTGCTGGCACATCAGCCAGGCATAGACCTTGGCCTGTGCCCAGTGAAGCTGCCGCTGGTTGTCGGGCAAGCGGGTGAGGTCGCCGCGATGGGTTTTGATTTCTTCCAGTCGGTTGCGCTCTGGGTCATAGCCGTCGGCCCGGCCTCGCACCCGCAGGTGGCGGAAGCTGCCGGCCAGCGCCACCTCGCGCTGGTAGTGCGCTCCCCGGCGCGACGTGACCTCGGTGTGCCCGTTGATGCCTTGCAGCGCGGTGGGCGCGGGCGTGAACCGCAAGTCCAGATCGCCCTGCCTGGCGGTGAAATCGCACAGGTTGCGCACCGCCACCGTGTAAACGCGCGCGGGGACTTGCGCCGGTTCCAATGGCGTTAAGGCCGGTGGCAGAACGGCGTTCACGTGGGGGTCAAAATGCAGACGGGTGCGGGCATGAACCAGTCACTATACTGTACAAATCATCAGGCAACTTTTCTGCCACCAACCTGTTGTTCACCATGCCGTCCGAGCCGCCATCCGACCTTGCCATACCGCTCACGCGCCAGCATCTCAGGCGCCTGCGCGAGGTCTATCGGTCAGCGGGTTGGCCGTCGCAGGACACACTGGAGATTGAGCTGCTGGCCAGTGGCCTGCTGGCGCGCGTGACCGCCAATACCGGCCACGAAAGCCTGCGCGTCACCGATGCGGGCTTGCGGCAACTTGCCCAAACGCGGGCCGTCAACCGGGCCTTGCTCTCGGCGCACGAAGCGCTGGTTGAACGCGTCGCACTGGAGATGGGCCGCGCCGGGCGGCTGGTCTGGCGCGGGTTGGCGTTGCGCGCGCAGGTGCCTGCGGCTGACGCTTGGTCGGCCGATGCACCGCAGTCGGCCACCCTGCTGCTGGACCCGTCGCGAACCATCGAAGTGCCACCCACGGTGACGCCGCGGCCGTCAAAGGCGGGGAAGAAGAACAGGAACAGGAACAGGCAATTCTCTGAATTGGGACACTGGCGCAGCCTTGCACGCGGTCGGGCCCATCGTGCAGCGTCTTTTCAGCCAGCGCATGGCCGCCACTTCAGGATTTTTGAAGGCTTAAATTGCTACATTAATACTAGCAAACTATCTATATAACACGAGAGCTATAGGCATATTTCATTGATTTTTTGCGGAAAAACACAGCATTTTGCCATGTTGAAGCCGGTTTAGCGCCAAGGTACCACAATTGTAGTAAATTTGACAAAGCCTCTCGCATCACGCGCCCGCAGCGTGCCCCAGCGTGAACGCCTCTTCGAACACCGAGTAATTCAGTTTCCATTTCAATCGGACAGTAGGCGCACCGACGAAGACAGTGCGCTAGCACGGCTAGGAGGTGCAACACCCTGTCCGATTGAAATGGAAACTGAATAACCGGCGCATCCGCACCTACCTGGCCTTCCACTGGCCCTGTGCGGACCTCTGTGTGCACGCCATGAACCGATCGCGCTGATGGCCATGCTCTGTATGCTCAGCGCATCCAGCGAAAAACAGCGAATTGCAGCGTGTCCTGGAAAAAGCGTGCAACAGACGAGCCAACGTCAACCGTCATTCATTTTTTACCAGGAGCCACCGTGACCGTTGCAAAAATTCTAGAGATCAGCTACAGCTGCAAAAAGAGCCTTGAGGATGCGGTGAATCAGGGCATTGCCGGCGCCTCGAAGACCCTCCCGACATTCAAGGTGCGTGGGTGCCAGATCAAAAAGTGGTGGCCAGCAACGACAAGGTCACCGAGTACCGCGTCAGCATGAAGGTGACGTGGGTGCGGGCGGGGGAAAGTAGAAGTGGGCGCCTGCCTTTTGCCGCACT
>JANOMD010000358.1:0-22279 GCA_031420135.1 Rhodoferax sp.
GCATGGGCCCGGCGCTCAATATCGCCTCCAGCAGCAACGCCTATGCGTTGACGGATCGTGGCACCTGGCTCAGTTTCAAAAACCGGGGTGATCTGGCCGTGCTGGTCGAAGGCGACACCAAGCTCTTCAACCAATACGGCGTGATGGTCGTCAACCCCGCCCGGCACCCGCACGTGAAGGCGGCTGAGGCGCAGAAATTTGTGGACTGGGTGATATCAAGCGCCGGCCAGGCGGTGATTGCCAGCTACAAAATTGGGGGCGAGCAACTGTTTTTCCCGAATGCGGGCCGCTGACCGTTGCTGTTTGATCAGTTCCCAGTGCCGCGTTCGAAGCTATCCCAAAATCGCCACGCCCTTGACCTGCGCATATAGCTGCTTGCCCACTGCCAGCGCGAGTGCGTCAACCGAGCGGGCCGTCACGCGCGCCAGAAGCGCGCTGCCGCCGGCGTCCAGCTGCACCATCACCTGACCGGGGGCATCCGGCGACATGGCGGTCACAGTAACGGTCAGTATGTTCTGGATGCTGGTGGCCACCTGCCTGTGCAAAGTCAGACTGACATCGCGCGCCTGCACGCGCACACGCAGCGTTTGCCCCACGTCGGCAGCCTGCCTGGGAACCGTGAAATCACCGCCTGCAAAACGCACCAGCGTGAGGTGGTAGCCGGGGTCGTGGCTGACCACCGTCGCGCTAATCACTGCACCGGCGGCATCGCCATGCGCCAGTGGCAGGTCCAGCCGCGTCATCACACCGGCGGTCGGGCCGCTGGCGGCCACCTTGCCTTCTTCCAGCAACACCAAGTGGTCAGCCAGACGCGCCACTTCGTCAATCGCGTGGCTCACGTAGAGGATGGGAATGTTCAACTCGTTGTGGAGCTTCTCCAGGTAAGGCAGCACCTCGGCCTTGCGTCGGGCGTCCAGCGCGGCCAGCGGCTCGTCCATCAACAGCAGGCGTGGGCTGGTGGCCAGCGCGCGCGCTATGGCTACGCGCTGGCGTTCACCGCCCGACAGCGTGTGTGGCTGGCGGTCCAGAAGATGTCCGATGCCCAACAATTCGACAGCCTGCTCGATCGCCTGCGCCAGTGCTACTTTTTGCTGTGCTGCTGCCCGCGCAACCCGTTTTTGGCCAAACGCCAGGTTGTGCGCCACGCTGAGGTGGCTAAAAAGCGACGCCTCCTGAAACACGTAACCCAGAGCGCGCAAATGCGTCGCAACGAAGATGCCTTGTGACTCATCTTGCCAGGTGTCGCCGTTGATGATGACGAGGTTGCGCCGGATGGCGCTGCGCAGCACGACGGCGTGCTCCAACCCGGCCATGGCGCGCAGGCAGGTTGTCTTGCCCGATCCGGACGGGCCAAACAGCGCGGTGACGCCCGTACCGGGCAGCGTCAGGTCAACATCGAGCGCGAAGGCGGGGAAAGGGACCTGCAGCCGCACCCGGATGCCGTGTGGAGTTTGTTGAGGCACTATTTTTTGTTTCCTCTGCTGTTGAAAGACGCGCAATTCTTGCTCTCTTGCTCGTCGGGAAACAGCGCTAGCTCTTCTTCCCCGATCCTCGGGGACTGGGCTAGGGTGAGGGGCGCAGTCAACCGGCACCCCGGCTTTGGCTTCTGGCATTGAAGCCATACAGCGCCAGCAGAACCAGGAACGAAAACACCAGCATGCCGCCCGAAAGCCAATGCGCCTGCGTGTACTCCAGCGCTTCCACATGGTCATAGATTTGCACCGACACCACGCGGGTTTTGTCAGGAATGTTGCCACCCATCATCAACACCACGCCAAACTCGCCGACGGTGTGCGCAAATCCCATCACGGCGGCCGTCAAGTAGCCGGGTTTGGCAAGCGGCAGCACCACACTAAAAAAAGTGTCCAGCGGGGAGGCGCGCAGTGTGGCCGCCACTTCCAGCGGGCGCTCGCCAATCGCCTCGAATGCATTCTGGATCGGCTGCACCACAAACGGCAGCGAGTAGAACACTGAGCCCACCACCAGCCCGGCAAATGTGAAGGGCAGGGTGCCCAGGCCGAGTGACTGGGTGAACTGCCCCAGCGGTCCGTTTGGCCCCAGGGATACCAGCAGGTAGAAGCCAATCACGGTGGGCGGCAGCACAATCGGCAGGGCTACGAGCGCACTCACAGCGGGTTTGAACCACGACCGGGTGCGCGCCAGCCACCACGCCAGGGGGGTGCCCAGCAGCAGCAGGATGAGCGTGGTGAGTCCGGCTAACTTGAGTGTGAGCGTGATGGCACCCCAAGCCGCTTCAGCAGGCATGGCAACCTTCGAAGAGCGCAAGCCGCGCTGCGGGTTTTACCATCGCTTCAGATGACATTTGGGCGCTTCATGGCTCTGTCTCATAACCATAGGACCGGATCACAGCCAGTGCTTTCCCGGCTTTCAGAAAGCGCATGAAGTCTGCCGCCCCCTTGTTGTCTTTTCCCCGCACCAGAATGACGGCGTCCTGGCGCAACCGGCGGTGCAGGTTGGCAGGAACAATCCAGCCCGATCCGGCTTTGATCTTGCCGTCTTCAAACACCTGCGACAGCGCTACAAACCCCAGCGCCGCGTTGCCGGTGGCGACAAAGCTGTAAGTCTGGCCAATGCTTTCGCCTTGCACAAATTTCGGTTCAAGCGCTGCCAACAGCCCAAGCCGGGTCAAGGTCTCAACTGCTGCTGCGCCATAAGGGGCCAGCTTGGGCGCGGCCAGGGCGATGTTGGCAAATTTCCCGCTCTTGAGAACCTCGCCTTGGCCATCGACAAAACCGGGCGTGGCAGACCACAAAGCCAGCCGACCGACTGCGTAAGTAAAGCGCGAGCCCGCCACCGCGCTGCCCTCTTTTTCAAGCCGTGCAGGTGTTTCGTCGTCAGCCGACAAAAACACATCGAAGGGCGCGCCGCTTTTAATCTGCGCGTAAAACTTTCCGGTGGCACCCAATGACACGGCGACTTTGTGCGCTGTGTCTTTCTCAAACTGCGCCACGATGGCTTTCATCGGCGCAGTGAAGTTGGCGGCAACGGCAATGTTCACTTCTTCCGCCCGTGCCTGGCCTGGCAGAGCAGATTGCGCAAGGACGAACAGACCCACTAGCAACGCATGGGCAGGCAGCATCTCCAGACGAAAAGCAACGGCAGGCGGGGGCAAGCTCATCGACATCAAAATATCGCTATTACATTTTGGAATAGCGAAAGTTTAACACTGGCGCTTGTTCAGCGCTGAATTTTGGAAATGTGGATGATTAAAATGGCTTCCAGATCTCTCGGAATACACATAGTCAGCTCCAAATAAAATAGCATTTTGACTGTCACGCAACTCGGGGCCCTCCGTTATGTTGCTTCAGCGCAAAATCATACCCATGAAAAGAGCGGTGCCTCCCATGGTTTCTTATGCCCAGGCGCTGAGCCACGCCTCGGGCGACAAACGCGTCGAGATTTTGCGGCTGATCGGGGCCAGCGGTTCGATCTCCCAAGCCGCGCGCGAGGCCGGCGTAAGCTACAAGGCGGCCTGGCAGGCGGTTGACACACTGACCAACCTGGCGGGTGTGGCGCTGGTGGAGCGTGCTGTGGGCGGTGCGGGCGGTGGTGGCGCGAGTTTGAGCGATGCCGGTTGGCAGTTGCTGGCCGCTGCCGACGCGTTGGCCCAGGCGCGCAGCCAAGTGTTGAACCGGTTGCAGCCCGATGGAGGCGGCAGCTCCTCTTTCAGTCAGCTATCAGTCCGCACCAGCATGCGCAACCAGTTGCCGTGCCAGGTGCAGTCGCTGCGTGTGATAGGGCACATCGTGCGGGTGACGCTCGCGCTTTCAGCTGGCGCGCCGGTTGATGCAAGGACTAAAGCGGCAACTGAAGCTCGGCTGGTCTCACGCATCACGCGCGAGAGTGCTGAACTGCTGGCGCTGGCTCCCGGGCTGGCCGTGCTGGCGCTGTGCAAGGCGACGGCGGTAACGGTGCAGCGGGCAACCCCAGCGGTTGGCCCGCATGGCGCAGCAGGTAACCTGCTGGCGGGCCGTGCCATCCGGGTGTCAAGAGGCGAGTCCGGTGATGAGGTGGCTTTGCGGCTTGACGCGGGCCTGCAACTGGTCGGGTTTGCGCTGCCTGCCAGTGGCATTCGCATGGGCTCGAAGGTGGTAGCCCATCTGGATGAGGCAGCGCTGGTGGTGGCCTTGTCGGCCTAGCAGCCTGTCGGACTTAAGGAACGTCGGCTGCAAGTCGACCGCAGCGGTCCATTTTACCGTCTTTTTGACCCATAGCAGAGCTCCTGGACGTCGTCAAGGAGAAAGCATATTTTGGGAGGCATCACAGAATTCGGCTGACTCACTGGCAACGGTCGAATGACAGGCAAACCTACAGACTGCTCTTGTTCCTCAGCTTGCGGTACACCGTGGCCCGGCTGATGCCTAGCTCGCGCGCGGCCTGCATGACATTGCCTTTGGCCTGCGTGACGGCCTTGTGGATCAGCGCGGTCTCAACTTCGCGCAGCGACTGGTGGTCAGCGCCCAGAGCGCCCCACTGTGACGTGACCGGGGCACTTCGCTGCCCTCTGGTCTGGGATATTGCAGTCAGCCGCAGGCCCGACCATAGTGGCACGTCAATGGGTGCGGGCTGCCCGTAAGCATCGCGACCGGCCGAGTCAAACAGCATCTCGAACGGCATGGCAAACAGTTGATTGCTGTGCACTGGGGCAGAACTGGCATGGTTGGCAGCGCTCAAGTACGAAATCATTTGCCGCGCGGTCTGGTTGGCACCGGTCACCCAGCCATCGGCATCCAGGCAGACCAGGCCGTCACTCTCATCGCCTAACACCCGTCCCGGCCAGTTCACGCGCACCAGCAGGCTGTGCGCCCGTTCCAGCGTCATGGTGTTCTCGATGCTACGGGCAGACTGCGCCACCAGGTGCTTGAGTTCGGGGCGTTCGTCAGCGTCGATGCCAGTTAGGTCAAGCATGCCGACGCATTGACCGTCAGGGCCGAACAAGGGGGCGCCGGCGCAACTGTAGGCCGAGTTGGCAGAAAAAAAGTGCTCGCCACGGTGCAGCCAGATCGGGCGCAATTCACACAGGGCCGCGCCGATCGCCGAGGTGCCGACACTGCGTTCGGACAAATCAACACCCACCCGGGTGATGGCGGTGGCGCGCGGATCGCCCCGGTCAATTGGGCCGTTGACATCAACCACCACGCCATCGGCGTTGGTCAGAACTGCGAAATAACGGGTATCGGCAATGGCGTGGCCGAGCTTCCTGAGCGCCGGGCGTGCGGCCGTCAGCAAGGCGTGGTTGGCTTCCTCGGTGCGCCTGAGGGCCTGGGCTGGAACGACATCAAAAACCACCGTCTGGTCGGGGCGCTGCCCGCTGGCCAGACAACGTTGCCAGGAGCGGGTGATCCAGGGCTCTGACAGGTTGCCCGCCTGAGGGTGCCCGTCGTGCAAAACCGCACGGCGCGCCTGGTCAATATTTCGCAGACGCTGTTCTGCTACTCGGTTCAGGGTTTGAAGCATGGGGTCCAGTCGAATTGAGGCGCAGCCTGGGGGCCGTTCCAATTTGAGAATTTAACAGCTTAATCTTTATCCGACTAGGGTTTAGCCTAGGTATTTTTGAAAACCCGAAATCAATAATCATGCAGTTCAATCAACCACCCAAAGAGGGAGAAAACCCAATGCAGGTCCAGTTTACAGTCAACGGAAAATCACGCAGCCTTGAAGTCGCCCCCAACACACTGCTGGTGCAAGCCTTGCGCGAAAACCTCAAGCTCACGGGCACCCATGTCGGTTGCGACACCGCCCAGTGTGGTGCCTGCACCGTCATCATGAATGGCCGTGCTGTCAAGTCGTGCAACATCCTGGCGGCACAGGTGAGCGGCGCCGAAATCTCCACCATTGAAGGCCTGGCCAAAGCCGATGGCACCATGCACCCAATGCAGGCGGCGTTCAAGGAATGCCACGGTCTGCAATGCGGGTTTTGCACCACGGGCATGGTGATGAGTGCGGTCGACCTGTGCACCCACCACCCCAAAGCCACAGAGAGCGAGATCCGCGAGCTGCTGGAGGGCAACCTGTGCCGTTGCACCGGTTATCAAAATATCGTCAAGGCCGTGCAGCTTGGTGCGGTTGGCATGGCCGCTTAGTTCAACAGACTGGAGAATCACTATGGGCGCCCCCGATTTTGCCAAGCTGCCGCACATTGGCGAGAGTCTTCGCCGCAAGGAAGATTACCGTTTTCTGACCGGAGCCGGCAACTACACCGACGACATCAACCAGGCCAATCAAACCTACTGCGTTTTTGTGCGCAGCCCGCATGCACACGCCAATATCAAGGGCGTCGATTTGACCAAGGCCCGTGCCATGCCTGGCGTAGTGGAAATCTTCACTGGCAAGGACATTGATGGCAAGATGGGTGGGCTGCCATGCGGCTGGCTCATCACCAGTACCGACGGCACGCCCATGAAGGAGCCACCGCATCCGGTTCTGGCCATTGGCAAAGCCCGCTATGTGGGTGATCAGGTGGCGATGGTAATTGCTGAAACGCTTGAGCAGGCAAAGAACGCCGCCGAAGCGGTTGATGTGGATTACGACGTCCTGTCTGCCGTATCAGATGTGCGCGATGCCGCCAAGGGCACAGCGCTGCACGAGGCCTCGCCCGATAACCATTGCTACAAATGGGCGATTGGCGACAAAGGCAAGGTTGATGCCGTGTTTGCCAATGCCGCAAAGGTCACCAAGCTTGACCTGATCAACAACCGCCTGGTTCCCAACGCCATGGAGCCGCGTGCGGCCATCGGCATGTACAGCCGCGCAACAGAAGAGTACACACTGTATGTGTCCAACCAGAACCCGCACGTGGAACGCCTGCTGATGACCGCCTTTGTTCTGGGTCTGCCCGAGCACAAGGTGCGCGTCATTGCGCCGGACGTCGGTGGTGGCTTTGGCTCCAAGATTTTCCTGTATGCGGAAGACGTGGCACTGACCTGGGCTGCCAAGCAGGTCAACCGAAGCATCAAGTGGACCTGCGAGCGCACCGAGTCTTTCCTCACTGATGCCCACGGCCGCGACCATGTGAGCCATGCTGAAATGGCGATGGATGCCAACGGCAAGTTTCTCGCCATGCGCGTGCATACCGATGCGAATATGGGTGCTTACCTGTCGACGTTTGCATCGGCTGTGCCGACCATTTTGTATGCAACGTTGCTGGCTGGCCAATACACCTGTCCACAGATTTATGTGGAAGTGGATGCCTGGTTTACCAACACAGCGCCGGTCGATGCCTACCGTGGCGCCGGTCGGCCCGAGGCGACTTATCTGCTGGAGCGCCTGGTCAGCCGTTGCGCCTGGGACCTGGGGCTCGGCCAGGATGAAATCCGCAAACGCAACTTCATCAGCAGCTGGCCTTATCAAACCCCGGTCGCCTTGCAGTACGACGTGGGCGACTACTTGCAGTGCATGACCAAGGCGCAATCGCTGGGCGACGTATCGGGCTTCGCAGCGCGCAAGGCAGCAAGTGCCGCCAAGGGCCTCAAGCGTGGCATTGGCTACAGCAGCTACATTGAGGCGTGCGGCATTGCGCCAAGCAACATTGCTGGCGCCTTGGGCGCACGCGCTGGTCTGTTTGAATGCGGCGAGGTGAGGGTGCACCCCACCGGCAGCGTCACGGTGTTTACGGGCTCGCACAGCCACGGTCAAGGGCATGAAACCACTTTCGCCCAATTGGTGGCGGCGCGCCTTGGCATCGCGGTAGAAGCGGTCGATATCGTGCACGGCGACACCGGGCGGGTACCGTTTGGCATGGGCACGTATGGTTCGCGTTCACTCTCGGTGGGGGGTTCAGCCATCATGAAGGCGTTGGACAAAATCGAGACCAAGGCCAAGAAAATCGCTGCGCATTTGATGGAGGCCAGCGATGCCGACGTTGAATTTGCAAATGGTGAATTCACCATCAAGGGCACTGATAAAAAAGTGACCTTCGGCCAGGTGGCGTTGACGGCCTATGTTCCGCACAACTACCCGCTGGACAAACTGGAGCCAGGGCTGAATGAGACCGCGTTTTATGACCCGACGAACTTCACCTTCCCTGCGGGAACTTATATCTGTGAAGTTGACGTGGACCCTGCAACGGGGGTTGTGAAAGTCGACAAATTCACCGCGGTCGATGACTTTGGCACGATTATCAATCCGATGATTGTTGAGGGCCAGGTGCATGGAGGGCTGGTGCAAGGTATCGGGCAAGCGCTGCTTGAAAACTGTGTCTATGACCGTGAAACCGGACAGTTGCTCACCGGCTCCTTCATGGACTACGCCATGCCCCGTGCGGATGACTTTCCTGAGTTCAAAATTGGTACGGTTTGCACCCCTTGCACTCACAACCCGATCGGCGCAAAAGGATGTGGTGAAGCAGGCGCGATAGGGTCGCCCCCGGCGGTCATCAATGCGGTGCTTGATGCATTGAGCAGCATGGGTGTGAAAGACTTTGACATGCCCGCATCGCCCGGCCGGGTTTGGGAAGCCATTCAGGCCGCCAGGACTTAAATACACACAGACAACCAGGAGCAAAAATGTACGCATTCACACTTGAACGACCTACGACATTGGCAGACGCGGTCAAACATGCCGCTGGCGGTGCCAAAGTGCTGGCGGGCGGCCAAACCCTGCTGGCTTCCATGAAGCAGCGCCTGTCTGACCCCGGCAAATTGGCGGACCTGAGCCAGGTCAAGGAGCTGTCAGGAATCAAACGCGAAGGCAACACCATCGTGATTGGTGCTATGACGCGCCATCTGGATGTTGCCAACAGTGCTGACGTCAAAGCTGCCATTCCAGCGCTGGCCGATTTGGCGGCCCACATTGGTGACCGGCAGGTCAGGGCCATGGGTACCTTGGGTGGCTCGGTCGCCAACAACGACCCTGCAGCCTGCTACCCAAGCGCCGTTTTGGCTTTGGGGGCTACGATTCACACCACGACCCGCAAAATTGCGGCTGACGATTTTTTCCAGGGCATGTTCGCAACCGCTTTGGGTGAGGGAGAACTGATAACAGCTATCAGCTTCCCGGCCCCCAAAAAAGCCGCCTACATGAAGTTCATACAGCCCGCCTCGCGCTTTGCTCTGGTGGGCGTATTTGTCGCACAAACCGATACAGGTGTGCGAGTTGCAGTCACTGGCGCGGGCAACGGCGTTTTTCGCCACAAAGGGCTTGAAGCCGCATTAAATGCGAGTTTTACGGCTGCTTCAGCGGCAGCGGTAGTAATTGATGCGTCCAATTTGAACGCGGATATACACGCCTCAGCCGCATACCGAGCCAATTTGATAAGCGTTCAAACGCAACGGGCTGTTACCAAAATGTTAGGCTAATATGTCCTCACTGTGTTGTCGGCTGTAAGCTGCTGGCAAAGCGCAGTGAGGCGCATGCTGCAAAAATACAGGCCCCGTGTTTGTCAACGCGGGGCCTTTTTATTGAGCCTATTAATGCCTTGACCATGAATTTTCCAACCATCGATTCACTGATTGCGGCTTTGCAGGGTGCAGGCTATTTTGCTGATCGCAGGCTGGCTACGGCAGTATTTCTGGCGCTCAAACTTCAGCGCCCTTTACTACTGGAGGGGGAGCCAGGGGTTGGCAAAACAGAACTGGCCAAGGCGCTCAGCACGGCATTAAAGCGGCAACTGTTGCGTTTGCAGTGCTATGACGGCCTTGAGCAGCGCGAAGCTCTTTACGAGTGGAACTATGCCGCGCAGCTACTGCATATGCGTGCCGCTGAACTGGACTCGAAGGGCAATGCGAACACTGCCGAGATTGAGCGCGAGGTCTACCAGGACCGTTACCTGATTCGCCGCCCCCTGTTGCAAGCGCTGCAGGCACCAGCGCCGGGTGCGGTGCTGCTGATTGACGAGGTCGATCGGGCCGATGAGCCTTTTGAAGCGTTTCTACTTGAATACCTGGGCGAATACCAGTGCAGTATTCCAGAAATTGGCACGGTGCGGGCGGTCGTTGCGCCCGTCACCATTTTGACCAGCAATCGGACTCGGGAGCTGAATGACGCCGTCAAGCGGCGCTGTCTGTACCACTGGCTGGATTATCCGGACCGGGCGCGTGAGCTGGCCATCATCCGGGCGCAGGTGCCTGGGGTTTCGCAAGTGCTCTCAAAGCAGGTTGCAGATTTTGTGGGGCGCATCCGCAGCGCACCGTTTGCCAACGCATTTCAAAGAGCGCCCGGTATTGCTGAGAGTGTTGAATGGGCGAAGGCGCTCGTGGCACTCGATACCATCACGGTTGATCCAGAGATTATTTCCGATACGGCCGGGATTCTGTTCAAGCAGCGTGAAGACGTTGCCGCCTTGACGTCCGACCTGGCCAGCGCCCTGCTCAAACCAGAAGAAGAGCCGGCGTGAGGAACCCGTGCAACTAGGCGACGCGCGCACTGGGAAACTGGCTGACAACATTGCCGGATTTGGTCGAACCCTGCGCCGCGCGGGCGTGCGGATTGACAGTTCCCGCATTGCGTTGGCTGCCCATGCAGTTGTCGCAGTCGGCGTGAATGAAAAAGCCGACATCAGCGCCGCACTGGAAGCCGTGATGGTCAGCCGTGAGCAAGACCGCATTATTTTTCGTGAACTGTTTGATGCCTATTTCCGCAACCCTGAGATGGCGCAGAAGCTGCTCTCGCAATTGTTGCCCAGTGCCGAGGGCAAAGCGCAGCCCAGCAAGCGGCGTCCGCGTGTGCGGGAGGCTCTGTCGCCGCAGAATGCCTTTGGACAGCAGGCAAAGCCCAAGCAGGAGGACCAGAAAGTTGAGTTTGATGCGGTCATGACCGCCAGTGACCTGGACCGGCTGAAGCACGCCGACTTCAATTCGCTCTCGGGCAGCGAGTTCCGGCTGATAGAGCGCCTGGTCCGCGACGTGCATCTGCCACTGCCGCACTTCGCTTCCCGTCGCACCGGTCCGGCACAACGGGGTGCGCGAATGCATTGGCCGGGTGCCATGCATCTTGCCGCACAAACCGGTGGTGAACTGGTGCGATTGCCCCGGCTGCAGCGACGCGACCAACCGCTGCCGATTTTGGTCATGGTTGATGTCTCGGGCTCGATGGAGCGGTATGCCCGTCTCCTGCTGGCGTTTTTGCACGCGGCTACCCGCCGCCACCCACGTCGCGACATTTTCGCCTTTGGGACCCACCTCACGGACTTGACACCTGCCTTCAAACTCGCGGACACGGATGACATGCTTGTGGCTGCCAGTGCAGCCATTGATGACTTTGCAGGTGGAACACAATTGGGAGATTCATTGGCGACGCTGCGTCAGCGCTATTCACGCCGGCTGGTCGGCAGGCGCACTTTGGTGTTGATGATCACCGATGGGCTTGATACCGGTGACCCATCTGACTTGGCGCAGGAATTGGGATGGCTCAGGCGGCGCAGCCGTCGCCTGTTGTGGCTCAACCCCCTGATGAGGTTTGACGGCTATGCGCCTGTCGCACGTGGTGCCGCCGCGCTGCACAGTCAGGTCCACGGCATGTTGGCAGTTCACAATGTGAGCAAGCTCGAGGACTTGGCCAGTAGTCTGGCCAAGTTGATGAAGTGTTGAGCGAACGGTCTTTTACTTATTGAGGGAATGAAAATGGACATGCAAGGAAGCCGCCAATTGGCGATCACACAGCAACAGGCATGGGATGCGCTGAACGACCCTGAGGTTCTCAAAGCCTGCATTCCGGGTTGCGACAAAGTCGAGTCAACCGGTGACAACCAATATGCCATCGGCATGTCTGTCAAAGTCGGCCCGGTCGCGGCCAAATTTGCCGGAAAAATAACCTTGAGCGACATCGTCGCGCCCAAGTCATACAGTATCAATTTTGAGGGGCAGGGCGGCGCTGCCGGTTTTGGCAAAGGTAATTCGGCCGTCATCCTTACGCCAAACGACGCCGGTTGCGAATTGAGCTACACAGTGCACGCCTCGGTTGGAGGCAAAATCGCGCAGTTGGGCCAGAGGCTGATTGACGGTGTTGCCAAGTCCATGGCAGAAGATTTTTTCAAACGCTTTGATGAGGCCATGCAGGCCGCCTACCCAGCCGCCTACGCTGCCAAAGCAGAATCGGGCACACCGGATTTGATGGCGAGCAGTGCGCCCAAGTCTTCTGATAAGGCGGGAATTCCGGCCTGGGTCTGGATCGGCATCGCTGCCGTGGTGGTGGTTGCTTACTTTGCAATGCGATAGGTTAGTTTGCGCTATTGATGGACAGGAGCTGATATGGAAAACCTCGATGTGATGGTGCTTCGCACGTTGCGAAATTGGAGGCAGAGTGGCAAGCACGCCCTGCTGGCTACTGTGGTGCGGACATGGGGGTCGTCTCCCCGACCTGTAGGTTCCATCATGGCCTTGTGTGAGGATGGTGCTGTAGTGGGTTCGGTATCCGGCGGGTGCATTGAAGATGATTTGATTTACAAGCACACCCAAGCCTATGCCAAGAACCTGATGCCCTCTGGAGCGCCCAAGTTTGTCAAATACGGGATTACAGCAGACGAGGCCCACCAGTTCGGCTTGCCTTGTGGGGGAACCCTGGAGCTGCTGTTGGAGTTCGATCCCGATGCAGCCAGCCTCGCCCAGCTGGTGGTAGATCTGGAACGGGGTCAGTTGGTGCAAAGAACTGTGCGACTGGACGACGGCAGGGTAAGCCTGCGCGCGACCAGCGCACCTGAGAGTCTTGTCGTTTCTGATGCCGTACTTGTCAATACCTTTGGACCCGAGTACCGAATGTTGCTGATAGGCGCAGGGCAATTGACGGAATATCTGGCAACGATGGCGCTTTTCAACGGATTTTCAGTGACGGTATGCGACCCGCGTGAAGAATACCGGGGGGCATGGTCAGTCGCGCACGTTTCTGTTGTGAGTGACATGCCTGACGATGTCGTCACTGCCTTCAGGCCAGACCGGCGCAGTTGCGTCGTGGCCCTGACCCACGATCCGAAGCTGGATGACCTGGCTCTGTTGGAGGCTCTCAAGTCAGACGCTTTCTATGTGGGTGCGATAGGCAGCCGCCGCAACAATGAATTGCGCCACCAACGCATGATTGAACATTTTGAACAAACGGCAGAGTCGCTGGCCAGATTGCGCGGCCCAATCGGGATATACATCGGCAGCAAGACGCCGCCTGAAATCGCAGTCAGCGTGATGGCAGAAATTCTGGCTGTCAAGAACGGCGTGGCACTTCCCAGAGACATGGATGTTGCACACGCAAAGAATGACCGCGCTGTTTCCGCCAATGACGCCGGTGATCTGGTTTGTGGCGTGCCCCACAGGGTAGGGTGACCTGGCTGATGCTCTTGCGCCGCCTGCTGGGTCAAATTTGTAATTCGCTTCTGACCTTTAGGACGATGTTTGCAGGATAGCTCAATGTTGGCTTGGAAGTTGGCAGTGTTAGTTTGCGCCCTGACAGTGCAGGGTTGCGGCGGCGGCGGCGGCGGCGGTGTCACGCCTGCTTCGACTGCACCGACGCCAACAGTGCCAAATCCCGTGCCAACGACGGGTGCAACTGTTTTGGTGACAGGAACGGCCACCTATGCATTTGTTCCAAACAAACCCTCGAATGGTGCCTTGGACTTTGCGGCCACTGTCGACAAACCTGTGCGCGGCGCCACTGTGCAGGCGATGTCGGGGAGCACAGTGTTGGCCAGCGCGGTCACCAATGATCAAGGCACTTACGCATTGACACTGCCGACCAATACAGCCTATTTTTTGCGGCTGCGCGCCGAGGTGATCAACACCAGCGGCCCGTCCAAATGGAATGTCTCGATCAAAGACAATACGGCGGCGGGCGCATTATGGGTGGTTGACAGCGCAGTCGCTTCAAGTGGCAACGCCAATAGTTCACGCTCCATTGCCGCTGGATCAGGATGGAATGGCAGCCGCTATGCCGCGACTGCTCGGGCGGCCGGGCCATTTGCAATTCTGGACACCATTTATTCAGGCATGAAGCTGGTGTCATCGGTGCAGCCCACCGCGACTTTCCCATTGCTGGAGGTTTTTTGGAGTCCTGGCAACAACACCGCCCGTTCAGCCAACAATGATTACTCAATGGGTGAGATCGGCGTCACATTTTTTCTTGAAACGATCCAGGGTGCCTCAGTATCACGCGCCATCTATGTTTTGGGCAAGGAAGACGATGACACTGATGAGTACGACAGTTCGGTGGTGGGCCATGAGTTTGGACACTACCTGCAAAGCGCGTTTTCGAATGACCATTCCACCGGTGGTTCACATGGAAGTCTGAGCAAACTCGACATGACCCTGGCATTTTCTGAGGGATGGGGAACCGCCTGGTCAAGCATGATGCGGGGCACGCCCATTTATTCCGACTCATTGGGTTTGGCACAGGCTAACGGATTCACCTACTCTTTGGCGACCATTCCTGCAGATCTGGCGCGCGGCTGGTACCGCGAGGATTCAATCCACTCCGGTTTGTATGCGCTTTATGCAGACCAGGGTTTCTTGCCGATCTGGAATGCGCTTTCGGGGCCAATGGCATCGTCACAAAATGCCTTGGGAAGCATATTCAGTTTTGCTGCTGCTGTGCGCAGCGCGGGCAATGCAGCAGTGACATCTGCGCTTGACAGAATTTTTGCAGCCCAGAATATTTTCACGGGTGTGGGTGCCGACCAATGGGGATCTGGCGAGACCAACAACGGCGGAAATTCTGGCAACTTGCCAATCTACACCACGCTGGCATTCAACACTCCAACGCCCGTCTGCTTCATCAATGACAACCTGGTTGGGACGTCAAAAAACAAGTTGGGCATGCTGAAGTACTTTCGGGCAAGTCTGGCTCCTGGGCAGGCTGGCGTTCGTACAATTACTGCCAATTTTCGAATCGGACGCGATCTGGATTTTACGGTTTACCAAGGTCGAAAGGCGGTGCTTGAAGCGGTTGCGGACAGCCTTGGGAGCACTTCTGAAAGTGCCGCTGTCAGCTTGAATGCTGGCGAGGTTGTCATTCGGGTGAGTGACTTCATCACAACCTCACCACCAGCGGCTCCTGGCTGCGCCACAATAACGATTCGGTAGGTATTGCTGTCGGGCATTCAATTGCGGTTTCTAGGTTCAATCACGACGACACTCAAATTCGCTGCGAAAGAGGACATGATGAATACACTGAAATCAAAAGTCAGCTTGCTGGCAATTGCCTTGGCGTCAACAGCCATGGCCAGCGGAATTCAACAAACTGCTGAAGTGGGAAATAAAGCCGTCAAGGCGAAATCGGAAGCAGGCGGATTCACAGCCATGCCTGCCAAAAAAGGTGGTTCCGGTGTCGACATCGCTTATCGCATTGACGGCACTCCAGAAGTTGGGCGTGCGTTGGCTATTTCGCTCAGTGTGTCGAGTTCTTCAGATGCGCAGGTTACGCTTCGGGCCGGCGATGGGATTGTCCTGAACCACCCTGTCGGACCCCTTCAATCATTGGGTGGGCAAGCAACATTGCACCAGGTGTCGGTAACGCCTTCTGCACAAGGCAGGTTTTACCTGCACACCGTGTCGTTTGCAAATGGCCGCGGCACAGCATCGTCCATTGCAATCCAGGTGGGTAAACAAGCCGTTCAAAGCAAAGTGTCGGGCAATGTCCAGGTTATGCCAGACGGCGAGAGGGTAATCTCTGTACCAGCGAGGTAGGCGATTCGACTAGGCGACCGCGCCGCGAAAATTCTAAAATTTGGCCACTAAAGCTGGATTACTCGGCCAGGATTCATCAATCCGGTTGGATCAAGCGCACGCTTGATGCATCGCATCATGTCCAAGGCAACTGGTGATTTGTACTTTTCGAGTTTGCCGACTTTCAAGCTTCCTACCCCATGCTCGGCCGAAATGGAGCCACCGAACCGGGCTACGGAGTCGTACACCAACGTATTCACCTCATCTTCATGATCATGCAAAAAAGCGTTGGCGTCGGCACCCAATGGCGCTTGAACGTTGTAGTGCAGATTGCCGTCGCCCAGATGCCCAAAGTTCACGAGGCGCACACCAGCGAAGTTTGCTTCAAGCAGAGCGTCTGTTTGCCGAACAAATTCCGCAATGCTCGATACCGGAATCGACACGTCATGCTTTATGTTCGGACCCTCCAACGGTTGGGCCAGTGGGATGCTCTCGCGAATATGCCAAAGTGCGGAAGCTTGCGCCTGTGTCTGGGCGACAACGGCATCGGTTACGCAGCCGTCAATCACTGCAGCTTCCAACAAGCGCTCAAACCGGGTCCGCGCATGAATTTCAGACTCGTGATCCGAATTTTCAAGCAGTACGCACCAGGGCCCATTTCGCAGCAGGGGCACCTGTTGTCCAGGGAAATGGCGGTCAACCAGGCCCAAGGCGAATTGACCCATGACTTCAAAGCCTGTGAGGTCGGCGCCCAGATGCTTGTGGGCAATGCCCAGTAGCCTCACTGCGTGATCCAATGATGGCACCGAAGCCCACGCAGTCAATTGCGCGCTGGGTATCGGAAAAAGCTTCATGGTGGCAGCCGTAATAACCCCCAAAGTGCCTTCGGACCCGATGAACAGGTCGGTCAGGTCGTATCCAGTGTTGTCCTTGCGCAGGCCGGAAAGCCCATGCCATATTTCCCCTTGAGCAGTAACCACTTCCAGACCGAGACACAAATCTCGGGCATTTCCAAACCGCAGAACTTGCGTTCCGCCTGCATTGGTGCCCAAATTTCCGCCTAGGGTGCAACTTCCCTCAGCGGCCAGGCTCAAGGGAAACAGAAAGCCCTGATCCTGCGCGGTCTGCTGGACAGTTTGCAAAATGCAACCGGCTTCTGCCGTGATGGTGAGATTGGCGCTGTCAATTGACCTGACGGTTTTCATTCGCGTCATGCTGAGCACAATTTGCTTGCCCGACGCATCGGGTACCGAACCAGCCACCAAACCGGTATTGCCTCCTTGAGGTACCAGGCTGACACCCAATGCCTTTTGGTGATTTGCACAGAGGCGGACAACCTCAGCTACTTCACGGGTGGAACTGGGCCTGATAACGGCAAAAGCCGTACCCCTGTTCCTCTGGCGCCAGTCAACCTCCCAGGCGGACAGATCACCTTCAGCCAAAACGTGGTTCACGCCCACGATTTGGCGCAATGCTTCCAACAGGCGATCTGTGGTCATAGCTAGCCTTTGCTTTCTTTGCGAGTGATGTCAGTCTTTGCGGCGGAAGTCAAGGCGGCGGCATTCTTGAAGCGCAGTCGCACATGCAGTGCGCAAGCAGCAAAGAGTATCAGGCACAGCAATATTTCAATCATCCCCAACAGATTCCCGGGTGGAGGGTCGCTGTAGGCTCGCACAACGCCTTCAATAAAGTAGAGCCACACCAGAAGGCTGACCCAGCGGTAGGTATACATGCGGTTTTTGAGCAATCCCGCAAGCGGAAAACACAATGGCAGCACCTTGAGCGCCAACAATGAGCCGCCGGGCTTGATGGGTGCCAGAACCAGCTCCCAGGCCAAACCTAAAAAGATCAGCCCGAGTACGCTGGCTACTGCAAAAAAGCGCGTCAAATTGACTGATTGGAATTTTGTCGTCATTGGGGTGGCATCATAGCGGGCATGAACCTGTCTGACTTCCCTTGGCAGAACACCCTCAATACCCTGCGCACAAGGTTTTCCAATGACCACCTGGCACTGACTGCCAGCAGCCTCACCTTCACGACCACGATCGCGTTGGTGCCGTTCATCACCGTCGCATTGGCAGTCTTTACTGCCTTTCCAATGTTTTCAACGGTTCAGGTTGTGCTGCAAAAATGGCTGATTGAAAGTCTGGTGCCCGATACCATTGCCCGTCAGGTCATGGGCTATCTGACACAGTTTTCTGGTCAGGCCAGTAAGCTTGGCGTGGTTGGGGTTGCAGTGCTTCTTGCAACTGCGTTGGCACTGATCCTGACTATCGACCAAACCTTGAATGGAATATGGCG
The DNA here is from genome assembly GCA_031420135.1 of Rhodoferax sp. Classification (GTDB taxonomy): domain Bacteria; phylum Pseudomonadota; class Gammaproteobacteria; order Burkholderiales; family Burkholderiaceae_C; genus JANYCG01. The sequence continues at coordinate 17,901 of JANOMD010000358.1, forward strand.
GGTGCGCAAGCGCCGTCCACTCGGTCAGCGCGTTTTAATCTACTGGGCTGTCATTACGCTGGGTCCCGTGCTATTGGGTGCGAGTTTGACCATGACGTCCTACGCCATTTCATCCAGCAAGGGGCTCGTGGGCGCTTTGCCTGGCGGCGTGAAATTCCTGTTCGGCGTATTGGAATACGCATTGCTCGGCGCAGGCATGGCGGCTCTTTACCGGTTTGTTCCCAACACCCACGTCAAATGGACGCACGCCTGGAGCGGTGGCCTCTTTGCGGCAACCGGAATCGAGCTGGCAAAAAAGTTGTTGGTGATCTATATCGGATACATGCCAACCTACAGTATGGTTTACGGTGCTTTTGCCATCGTGCCGATTTTGCTCGTCTGGATTTATGTCGCGTGGGTGATCGTTCTGCTGGGCGCGGTCATTGCCGCCTACCTGCCCAGCCTGCTCGCAGGCGTGGCACGCAAACCGCACCCGCATGGCTGGCAATTTCAACTGGCGGTCGAAACCCTTCAGCAGCTTTGCAAGGCCCGCAGCAGCGAATCCAAAGGGATGACCCTCCATCAAATTGCCAGCGCTCTTCGAGTTGATGCGCTTCAAGTCGAACCCGTTTTGGAGATCCTGGTGCAACTTGACTGGGTCGGCCAGCTTGATGAATTCGAGCCGGGTTCCCCTCCGCGCCATGTGTTGCTGGTTGATCCGTCCACCACGGCACTCGCCCCATTGATGACAGCGTTGCTGTTGCCGCACGTGGATTCCACTGCAAAACTGTGGGAAAACGGAGGTTTGCTCTCGTTAAATATAAAAAGTGCGCTATAAAATAGGCAGCATTTTTCGCATTGCTAGGTTCACATCAAGCAGTGCCAGGTTGCGCTGTTTCGTTTAGGCGTTCGTGTACCCAATGCGCGGCGACCATCAGTTGCTGGTCTGCTCCGAACTGCCCGATCAATTGCAGTCCGATCGGCAGGCCTTTCGTTCCCCGCGCAAACGGCAAGTGCACACAGGGCAGGCCCAGCAAGCTCCAGGTGCGGCAAAACAACGGGTCGCCGGTGTCCGCCAACCCGGCAGGGGCTTCACCCTTCGCACTGGGGGCCAGGATCACGTCGCAGTCACCAAACAGCGCCGTGGCCTGCTGGCGCGCGCGAGTGGTGGTTTGCAGGTTGCTCGCATGCTCCGCGCCGCTGATCGCCAGGCCTTGGGCCAACAAGACTTGCAACGGTGCGCTTAGAGATTCAAAGTGATGCAGGCGTTCATGGCTGAGTGAGCGGGCCGTCTCGTAGGCCTGGATGGCTTTTTGCAAAGTGACCAGGCCGGACAAACCGGGCACCAATTCCAGAGCCAAGGTGTGCCCGGCCAGGGCAGCTTCGGCCCGCGACCAGGCTTGTTGCGTATCGGTGTCGGCCAGTTCCCATTCTGGCGTTTTGCATAGACCAATACGGGGTGCCGCAGCCTGATCAAAAGCATTCAGGTCAAACAGCCGCGCGTCGCCCGTGAGCACGGCACCGAGCAGCGCGACGTCGCGCACGCAGCGCCCAAAGCCGCCCAGGGTGTCGAGTGTGTCCGACACAACTTTGACACCCGCTTTGGGCACCCGGTTGTAGCTGGGCTTGTACCCCACCACGCCACAAAAAGCCGCTGGCCGGATGAGGGAGCCCGCGGTTTGCGTGCCCAGCGCCAGCGGCAGCATGAAATCAGCCACGGCAGCGGCCGAACCACTGGATGAGCCGCCCGGCGTGTGGTTCAAATTGTGCGGATTGCGGGTGGCACCGGGGAACATGTTGGCGAATTCGGTGGTGATGGTTTTACCCAGCAACACGCCACCGGCTTCGCGACAAATCGCTACGGCAGCGGCGTCTGCCAGCGGCTGATGTTTGGCGTAAATGGGCGAGCCGTAAGCCGTCGGAAAATCAAAGCTATCGAACAGGTCTTTGACGCCAAACGGCAGCCCGTGTAACAGGCCGCGCACCGGGCCTGCATCGATGGCGCGGGCTTGGGCAAGGGCGGCATCAGCGTTGAGGTTGGCAAAGGCCTGCACCTGCGTCGCTCTCTCATCAATTCGATCCAGACACGCCCGGACCAGATCAGTCGATTTGATTTCACGTCGTGCCAAAAGCGCTGCGGCTTGCCAGGCATCAAGCCGATTGATCGGTAAGCTGGTCAGAGGGTTCACCCAACCACCGGTTCAGATGACAGTTGCGCCAGCAATCTCTTCGCATTCAGGTAGGTTGGTACTTCGACCCATAGGCCATCGACCAGGGCGCGGTCCTCCCCGCGCGCGCGCGCGGCCTCGAATGCTTCCACCATGCGCCGCGCCTGGGCCTGCTGGGCGTCGCTCGGGAGCAGGGCCGCAAGAATCGCTGCGGCGTGGTCCACACGGACGAGGCTTTTGGCGCGGTAGCCCAGCCTGCGCGCGTACCGCGCCTCCTGCGCTGCGCCATCTGCATCGGTGAAGGTGTAGGGCGCATCGATCGGCTCAATACCCGCAGCCCGGCACTCCAGCACGAAGCGACGGCGTGCGTAGTCGAGTTCCACCGCCTCGCGGCTACGCTCGGCCATCAGGTCTGCCGCCAAATCCTCTGCACCCAGCAGCGCATAGCGGATGCGCGGGGATGCAGCAGCGATCTCGCGCACATTGACCACGCCCAGGGCCGTTTCGCACACCGGGAGGATGCCGATGCTGCCCGGTGCCAGGCCGGCCTGCACTTCGAGCGCTGTGATGGCCCGATCCAGTTCGCGCATATCGCTGGCCGTCTGAGCCTTCGGGTAGGCGACGAAGTCGGGCTTGGCCGGGATCACATGCGCCAAGTCCAGTGGCCCGTCCTCGTGCAATGAATTGATGCGCACGCAGACCCGCGCACCGGCCATCCGCCAACGGTCGAGCAGACCCGCGGCCAAGGCGCGTGCTTTGTCACGAAGCGGTGGTGGCGTGGAGTCTTCGAGGTCCAGGATCAGGACGCTGGCACCGCTGGCCGACATGGTGTCATGCGTGGCACTGTCAGCCCCTGGCCCGAACAGCCAAGTGCGCAGGAGCGGGTGGCGGTGGTCAATGGGTGACATGGTGGAGGGAATGGTGATGGGGGATGTGGGTGTTCATTGGTTGCGGCCTACCGTTCATGGCGGCGCCCCAGCGTCGGTAAGCGCATCGCCATGCACCATGCGCCGACGGCGCCATAGGTGATGGTTGCAGTATTCATGGGCAAATCCTAGCACCTATCTCCAAGCGGCTTTAACGTTTGACATTGCACGCGGCCTCCAGGCCGTCCGTTTGAACGAAAGGATGGGCGTCATTGCGTTGACTTCGCAATAGGTGGACGATTCTTGCGGTATGAGTTCTTCAGGAAAATTTTGCCGTCGCGAAGAGTGAACAGATCGCAGCCATGTACTTCGACGCGAGTTCCGTCCGCCCGTGTTCCTGTGAACGTCCACTCCGATATTCCCCGGTCTCCATGGACAAAATGGCGCGCGTTCCCCCAATGGGCATCGGCAAAGATTCCCCAGACTTCCGCGAAGCCTGCTCGCACGGCTTCTCGGCCCACGTACCGGGTTCCGCAGACGTCAGCGCCGGCAGCGGACTCGAAGACACAGTCCTCTGTCATGAACGACATGAGAGCATCGACATCGTGGCGATTCCACGCGTCGGCAAAGGCCTGCAATACTTCCGTGGTCACTTCAGGAATTACCGTCTGCATGATTGGAAACCTCCAGATACTCTTTGCACAGGTGCTCAGTGTGCTGATGCACATTGATTCGCAGAACTTCGCTGACCTTCATTTTTCGAGCATAGCAGCAACTTTTTGATTCGTCTTGCTGGTTACTATAATTAATATAGCTAACTATCTATATGATACGCGAGCTAGAAGCCAAAATGGTTCACTTTTCAGGTTGTGGGGCGTTTTTTGCGTCGCAATATACCCAAATTGGGCTTATTGAGCGTCACTCTCCGATCGAGCAGTGATCAGATGATCAACCCACCGAAAACGCCGCCTTTAAAAACCCCCTGAACCGCGCCCGCCCGCCACGCACTGGCGGCGCGGTCAATCGGTATTCAGGAAACCGCTGCAAAAAGCGCCCGATGGCGATACGGCCTTCCAGGCGCGCCAGGCTTAAGCCCGCGCATTGGTGAATGCCGAATCCAAAGGCCAGATGACGGTTTGGCGCAGCGCCCAGGCGTGCATCCCCGCGACTCAAGTCGAGCGAATTGGGGTTGGGAAACTGCGCTGGGTCGCGGTTGGCAGCACCAATGCACAGCGTGATCAGCGCGCCTTGCGGCAACTCGATTTCACCCATGTTGCAAGCTTTGAGCGCGCGGCGATTCCCCAATTGGTTGGACGATTCAAAGCGCAGGAACTCGTCCACCGCCAGGTCCAGATCAAGTGTCATT
>JANOMD010000359.1:0-1902 GCA_031420135.1 Rhodoferax sp.
ACCGAAAAAGTCATGCTGCGCGAGCTGATCGACCGCATCCGCAAGGACAACCGCACCATCCTGCTGATCGAGCATGACGTGAAGCTGGTGATGGGCCTGTGCGACCGTGTCACCGTGCTGGACTATGGCAAGCAGATCGCCGAGGGCACACCGGCAGAAGTGCAGCGCAACGAAAAAGTCATTGAGGCCTACCTCGGAACGGGCGGCCACTAAGGCCAACGCAATCATGACGGCAAAAACTCTACTCAAAGTCAGCGGCCTGAAAGTTGCCTACGGTGGCATCCAGGCCGTCAAGGGCATCGATTTCGAGGTGCGCGAAGGCGAACTGGTGAGCCTGATCGGCTCCAACGGCGCCGGTAAAACCACCACCATGAAGGCCGTCACCGGCACTTTGCCGTTTGCGGCGGGCGACATTGAATACCTGGGCAAGAGCATCAAGGGCAAAGGCGCCTGGGACATGGTGGCTGAAGGCCTGGCGATGGTGCCAGAGGGGCGCGGCGTGTTCATGCGCATGACCATCACCGAGAACCTGCAGATGGGTGCCTACATCCGGGACGACAAGGCCGAGATCGCCCACGACCTTGAAAAGATGTTCACCATCTTCCCGCGCCTGCGCGAGCGCAAAAACCAGCTAGCCGGCACCATGTCGGGTGGCGAGCAGCAAATGCTGGCCATGGGCCGCGGACTGATGAGCCGCCCCAAGGTGCTGCTGCTCGATGAACCGTCGATGGGCCTTTCGCCGATCATGGTGGACAAGATTTTTGAAGTGATCAAAGAGGTGGCAGCCCAAGGCGTCACGATCCTGCTGGTGGAGCAAAATGCCAGCCGCGCGCTAGGCATTGCCGACCGGGCCTATGTGATGGAGTCCGGCCTGATCACCATGAGTGGTGATGCCAAGGCGCTGCTGAACGACCCGAAGGTGCGCGCGGCGTATTTAGGCGAATAGCCACCTGCTCTGGTAAAAATGAACCTGTGAGTTAATTTCTTTGGCCAAAATTGGTATTTTTGGCAAAATATTGAATTGAATCGGGCTCTAGGTCCCGTATCCTATCCGCAACTAGATATCATTAATATAGCGTTTTTTTGAGTTTTCATCATTCTGAGGATCATCATGGCCAAGACGATCAATCAACAGTCTGCAACGTTGGCGCGCTGGCAAGTCCCCACCACCGCCACTGGCAAGCCGTTCGCACTGGATACCTGTGCACCGTCTGAAAAACCCTTCTCCAGCGGCGACAAGACCCAGGACAAAGCGACGGTGGAGGCTTTGGCGCTTGAGCTGGACACGCTGCAGGATCTGTTCTATGCCGACCGGCGCTTCAAGCTGCTGGTGCTGCTGCAAGGCACGGATACCTCGGGCAAAGACGGCACCATTCGCGGCGTATTTGGCCGCACCACGGCATTGGGCGTGCATGCCATCGGCTGGAAGGCGCCTACTGCGCCGGAGCTTGCGCGCGACTATTTGTGGCGCATTCACCAGCACGTTCCCGCCGCTGGCGACGTGGTCATTTTCAACCGCAGTCACTATGAAGACGTGCTGGTGCCTGTGGTGAATGGTTGGATCAAACCAGCACAGACCACGCAACGCTTTGCCCACATCAACGCGTTTGAGCAGATGCTGGTCCAGACCGGCACGGTGGTCATGAAATTCATGCTGCACATCGGCTTTGACGAGCAGCGTGAGCGCCTGCAAGAGCGGGTTGACGACCCGACCAAGCGCTGGAAATTCAGCGCGGGCGACCTCGAAGTGCGCAAGCAGTGGGCCAGTTATCAGAAAGCCTACGCAGCGCTGTTGGGCGCCACCAGCACGCCGTGGGCACCCTGGACGGTGGTGCCGGCCAACTCCAAAACACACCGTAATCTGATGATTGCCACGCTGGTGCGCGACAAGCTCAAATCGCT
>JANOMD010000360.1:0-8178 GCA_031420135.1 Rhodoferax sp.
TAATAGCTATCTATGCATGTAATACGGGAGCTAGGCATCTAAAATGATCATAAAATGATGTTTTTTTGTGATTCGGTGGTAAAAATTAACCTGTAGGTTAATTTTAAACTCAATTCAGCTCTTGTGCGTGTTCAAGGCACCGTTTGCAGATGTTTGGCAAGTGACCTCAAATTGACGAATACTTCCTGCCATTGAGCAGCCGCCCAACCCACGTGGATCGTACCCAAAAATGATACGTGGCAAGCAGTAGACCAACGCACACGATGTTGATGAACAAATATTTGATGCTCCAGTGAACATCAGCAAGCATGACGGTGGTTTGAAGTGCCATCACAAGCGGAAGGTGCGCAATGTACATCCAGTACGAGGCATCGGCGACATAGCGGATGACGGGATGTGGCTTTGCGAAGAATCTGATGCCTGCGCCTACAAACGCAAGTGTCCAACCCATCAGCGCCACGGCGTAAGCCACCGTGTACAAGAGTCGCTCGGAGGATGTTTGCGCCACCACCAGGCTGGGGTCTGCCCCAGCCGTGCTGATGCAGTACAAAGTTGCAACCAGCCCGAGCGCGAAGTTCACGGGCCAGTGCTGCGCCAACACCTTCAGCAAGTGGCGTTGCCGGTCAAACGCCCACCCCATCATGAAGACGTAGCAATAGATGAACAAGGAGGCGGCGGGCGGCACCACGGTGTAGCCGGGTGTCGGGATGCCCGCCCACCGATTCCAATCCTTGATGAAGAAGAGCGCCGCCGCAATCGGCACCGCAAGCACCAACGTGCCGACGTGCGTGGAGACCAACACGCCAAGCGCCCGATCAATGAACCTGCGGATTGAGCCACGACGGTCTGCGGCGCGAAGTAGGGTGCGAAGGGCGATGCTGATCGCGTACAGCCACAGCAGCACGTACAAAAACCACAAATGAAGCAAGTTCAGGCCCGACTCCACCAGGGCGGCAGGCAAGGGCGACGGCAGCGTGCCACCGTTGGCGCGTGAAAGGGCCCACATCACGATACCCACAATCAGGGGAAAGCAAACGACCCAGCCCACGACCAATGGCACCGCGATACGCCGTGTACGGTCGCGCCAAAAAGCCGAATTCCCCCGACGCTCGAGCACGGCTCGGGCGAGAAGACCGGCGACAAAAAAGAAGACCGACATCCTGAAAATATGGATGACAAACATCGTGACGCTCAGCACGGTGCTTTTATGGATGTCGCTCATCGGCCAGAGTTCGGTGCCAATACCCGGCACGAACGACAGGCTCGCATGCAGGACGATGCCCAGCAGCAGGGCTGCGGCGCGAATGGCATCCAGGGCAGGAAGCCGCGTGCTTGGGGTTGCAGCTTCGCTGACTCCCATCTCAATCAATACGCGCTTATGCGGGCCGCATCGCCGACTTCGGTCGAAACGCCTTGCAAACGGCATCGTTGGTTTCCAGGTACGGCCCGCCGATCAGATCGATGCAATAGGGCACTGCCGCGAAGATGCCAGGCATGACCGACGTGCCTGCTGCATCGCGCAGGCCCTCCAGCGTCTCCTGGATCGATTTGGGCTGCCCGGGCAGGTTGATGATGAGGGTTTGGTCGCGGATGACGGCGCATTGGCGCGAGAGGATGGCCGTGGGAACGAACTTGAGGCTGATCTGGCGCATCTGCTCGCCGAAGCCCGGCATCTCCTTGTGCGCGACGGCCAAGGTTGCTTCAGGGGTGACGTCGCGCAGGGCAGGGCCGGTGCCGCCAGTGGTCAAGACCAGCGCGCACTTTGCATCGACCAGTTCAATCAACGCAGCGCTGATGCCTGCCTGCTCGTCGGGGATCAAGCGCGACTCAAACTCGACGGGGTTCTTTAGCGCGCGGGTCAGCCAGTCTTTCAAAGCGGGTAAGCCTTTGTCTTCGTAAACGCCCGTGGAAGCGCGGTCGCTGATGCTGACCACACCGATCTTCACGGTATCGAAAACAGCAGCGCTCATGGTTTGTAGACCCCGTCGTCGGACTCAACTGCCGACGCTGTCTCGGGCGACAGCTGCGCGCGCACCAGTTGAAAAATGTCGCGAAACGCGCGACCGTGGCGCACCGCCTGCCCAGGCAGCTCGGGCTTCGCATCCTTGCGGGCCTGGCGAATCAGGGCGCGCAGTTGCTGCGAATCGGTTTGCGGGCTCTTGTCGATCCACTCGCCCAGGGCGCTGTCGTCGGAAATCAGCCGGTCACGCCAGGTTTGGGCCAGATGCAGCGCCAGCGTTTCAGAGGCTGAGCCGCTGTGCTGTTCGTGCAACACGGTTTTGATGGAATCGACCACCGCTGGCTCCAGCAGCCGCATCTGCTTGCCGATGAACTGCATCTGGCGGCGCTTGCCTTCAAAATTGGTGATGCGCTTGGCTTCAACAATGGCGTCCTTGAGCTTTTCGGACAAGTCCAGCCGGGCCATGAAATCGGGGCGCAGGGTGAGCAAATCCTCACCCAGCTTCTGCAGCGCCAGGCTTTCCTTTTTCTCGTCGGTGCGGCTCATCGCATCAGTGCCTTTGAGCTCCTTTTTAAGCTCGATATCCAGCTCGCTGCCTTCGGCGACGAAGTGGCCTTTGACGAAGTAGCCTTTGGTGGGTTTACGAGACATTGGTGGAGGTGCCCAAAGGGTGTGGATGACAGCCAAGTATCATAGCGCCCGATATGACGAAACCAAACTCCCCCCACGCGACACAAAAATCCTCTGGCAAATCCGAACCTGAGCGCGGCTTCAGCTATAGCCGCCCGTTCTTTGAAGACCTGGTCGATACCGCCCTGGCGCATGCCAAAAAACTTGGCGCGACGGACGCCGGCGCCGAAGCATCAGAAGGCTGCGGCTTGAGCGTTTCGGTGCGCAAGGGCGAGCTGGAGAACGTCGAGCGCAACCGCGACAAGTCGCTGGGGATCACGGTTTACATGGGCCAGCGCCGGGGCAATGCCAGCACGTCTGACTTCTCAACTGCCGCCATCAAGCAAACCGTGCAGGCCGCATTTGACATTGCACGGTTCACTGCGGAAGACCCTTTTGCAGCCTTGCCAGATGCCGATGACGTGGTACCCGAGTCTGAGCAACGCACCGATCTTGACTTGTTTCACCCGTGGGACGTGACCAGCGAACAAGGCGCTGAGCTGGCGATGGTCTGCGAGGCGGCTGCGCTCAAGACCAGCAAGCGCATCACCAACAGTGAAGGCGCAGGTGTGTCGGCCCAGCAATCGCACTTTTTCACGGCCTACACCAATGGCTTTCGCGGTGGTTACGCCAGTTCGCGGCATTCGATGTCGGTGTCGCCGATCGCGTCCAGCCCTGGCAGAGGTGGCGACATGCAGCGCGATGCGTGGTACAGCTCGCAGCGCAACGCCTGCGATCTGGCTGCGCCGGAAGCGATTGGTCGCTATGCCGCCCTGCGCGCGCTAAGCCGTTTGAATTCACGCAAAATTGCCACCACAGAGTGCCCAGTGCTGTTTGAATCGCCCCTCGCGGCGGGTCTTCTGGGCGCCTTGGTTCAGGCCATCAGTGGTGGTGCGCTCTACCGCAAAAGCTCGTTCCTGCTCGACTCTTTGGGCAAGCAGGTCTTGCCCCGGCACATCGACATTTCCGAAGACCCGTTTGTCATCGGCGGCAAAGGCAGTTCACCGTTTGACGATGAAGGCGTGCGGGTCAGCGCGCGCCAGGTGGTGCGCTCGGGCGAGGTGCAGGGCTACTTTTTGGGCAGCTATTCAGCGCGTAAATTGGGCATGAAAACCACCGGCAACGCGGGTGGTTCGCACAACCTGGTGCTGACTTCGCGCCAGACCCGTGCGGGTGATGACCTGGACGCGATGATTCAAAAGCTTGGCACCGGCCTCCTGGTCACCGAGCTGATGGGCAGCGGCGTCAATTACGTCACTGGCGACTATTCACGCGGTGCCAGCGGGTTTTGGGTGGAGCACGGACGCATTGCCTACCCGGTGCATGAGATCACCATCGCAGGCAACATGAAAACCATGCTCAAAGGGATTCAGGCGGTGGGGGCTGATGCCTACAACTATGGCGCCAAAACGGTCGGGTCGATTTTGGTCGGCAAGATGAAAATTGCCGGGAGCTAACCCGCCAGCGCGGCCTTTACCGCCGCTGACACCTGGCTCATTTCGGCCTTGCCCGCCAGTTGGGTTTTAACCGCACCCATGACTTTGCCCATGTCGCCCGGGCCGACGGAACGACCCAGCTCGGTGGCGATTGAGGCCACAATGGTTTTGACGGCCGCCAACACTTCGTCAGTATTCAGGCGTTTTGGCAAGTAAGCCTCAAGCACTTTGATCTCTGAGGCTTCCTTGTCGGCCAAATCCATGCGGTTGGCTTGCGTGAACGCGGTGATCGAGTCTTTGCGCTGCTTGATGAGCTTGTCCACAATCGCGATGACGGCCACATCGTCCACCACCACGCGCTCATCCACCTCTTTTTGCTTGATGGCCGACAGCAGCAGTCGAATCGTGCCCAACCGCTGCGCATCTTTGGCGCGCATGGCGTTTTTCATGTCTTCGGTGATGGTGTCTTTGAGCGTCATGCCAGTTCTCCAAATCAATTGGGGTCAGAACCCAATTATCACAATGCGGTAATCGGGTTCTGACCCCAATTAATTTCTCCAACAGCGCGGGCATAAAAAAAGCCCGCCTGAGTGTCCCCGGCGAGCTTATGTTGCCCAGCTACTTGGGCTGAAGCTTAAAACAGTTTCTTCGGCAACTGCATCGAACGGATACGCTTGTAATTGCGCTTGACGGCGGCTGCCTTCTTGCGCTTGCGCTCGGCGGTGGGCTTTTCGTAGAACTCGCGGGCGCGCAAGTCAGTCAAGAGGCCCAATTTTTCGATGGTGCGCTTGAAGCGGCGAAGCGCGACGTCAAAGGGCTCGTTTTCTTTGATACGGACGGTTGTCATTAATTAAAAAATTTCCGAAAGTGTGCGGGAGCTGCCAATTGGAAGATCAGGCCAAATGGGCAGAATCCTGCGGTGTTCCCTCACCATTAATTTGATCAGGCAGTGAGGGTTTGCCAGCAAAGCCTTGGATTATATCGTTTTTGCAAATGAAACATCGGTCAATTTGCGCATCTATTTCCGTACTTATTGCCGCATCAATTAAGCCGCATCAATTGCCGCCCTTGCAGTTTGGCCGCCAGCCCGTGCGCGCAGGCAAAGGCGCTGGCCCAGGCCCATTGAAAGTTGTAGCCGCCCAGCCAGCCGGTCACATCGACCACTTCGCCAATGAAATACAGGCCGCCCTGGCTCGATTCCATCGTTTGGCCGGAAAGCGCGCGGGTGTCCAAGCCACCGGCGGTAACCTCGGCCTTTTTGTAGCCTTCGGAGCCGGTCGGGGTGATGTCCCAACGGGTCAGCTTCTCGGCCAGAGCGTTCAATGCCTTGTCGGCGGCTTCATTGACAGGGCGCTGCCACGCCAGGTCTTGCGCCGCCCAGGCGTCCGCCAGACGTGACGGCACTAACGCGGCGAGTTCGTTGGCGATCAGCTTGCGCGAGGTGTCTTTGGCGTGCATCAGGCGCGCCAACACATCCTCTGCAGGGGCCAGGTTCAGGCGAATTGGCGTTCCTTCCTGCCAGAAGCTTGAAATTTGCAGCACAGCCGGGCCGCTCAAACCACGGTGGGTGAAGAGCAGGTCCTCCAGAAAGGCAGTTTTTGACTTTTTGGAACCGGTTTCAATGCGCACCGGAAGCGACAGGCCGGACAGCGACGCGTAAGGCGCCCAGCCCGCACCGTCGAAAGTAAGCGGCACCAAAGCGGGGCGCGGCTCGATCAGGTTCAGGCCGAATTGGCGCGCGATGCGGTAGCCGAAATCTGTCGCGCCGATTTTTGGAATCGACAGCCCACCCGTGGCCACCACCATCGCCGCTGCTTGCACTGGCCCACGGTCGGTTTGTATTTCATAGCCCATTGCGCCAGCTTCAGCCCTGCCGCTGGTTGCCTGGGTGATGGATTTGACGCTGCACGGTTGCCAACGCGTGACGTTGCCCGCATCACATTCGGCCAGCAACATTGTGATCAAGTCTTCTGCAGAGCGGTCACAAAAAAGCTGGCCTTTGTGCTTCTCGTGAAATGCAATTCCGTGCCTTGTGATGAGGTCTATGAAATGCTGCGGCGTGTAACTGGCCAATGCCGAGCGGCAAAATTTTGGGTTGTCGCTTAAAAAGTTGGCCGGTGTCACATCACGGTTCGTGAAATTGGCCCGGCCGCCACCTGAAATGCGGATTTTCTCAGCCACTTTGGCGCTGTGGTCAATCAGCAAAACCTTCAAGCCCAATTGCCCAGCCACGCCCGCGCAAAACAGACCGGCTGCGCCTGCGCCAATGATGACTGCGTCAAAAGAATTCATGGCACGCAGTGTGCCTGATTGAAGCCGGGCGCCGGTTCAGCCCGCCGCCAGGCGCTGCAGCGGCTTCTTGAGCGCCAGTGCGACCCCTTTGACCACATCGCCCACGACCAGCACCGCAGGGCTGCCAATGCCCTCCCGTTCAATGGCGCGGGCCAGGTTGGAGAGCGTGGTGACAAGCTGGCGCTGATTGGGCAGGCTGGCGTTCTGGATGACCGCAACCGGCGTTTCGTGCGGCAGGCCAGTGAGCAGTTCGGACTGGATCCTTCGTGCGCCACTGACGCCCATGTAGATTACCAAAGTGAGCTTGGCCTGGCGCGCCGTGGCGGCCAGCATTTTCCAGTCGGTGCCTGCGTCGTCTGGCTTGGCGTGGCCCGTCACAAACACCACGCCGTGCGCGTGTTCGCGGTGCGTCAGCGGCACACCCAGTGACGTGACTGCGGCCAGACCCGAGGTGATGCCATTGATCACCGTGACCTGCACGCCAGCCGCTTGCAGGTGTTCAACTTCCTCACCGCCGCGGCCGAAAATGAACGGGTCGCCACCCTTGAGTCGGACCACGGTTTCGCCCTCGCGCGCGGCCATGACCATCAACTTTTCGATGAAGGCCTGCGGGGTGGACTTGCAGCCGCCGCGTTTGCCAACATACACAATGCGAGCATCAGCGCGTGCGTAGCTTTTGACGATGTCGTCGTTGACCAGGTCGTCTACCAGCAGCACCGTTGCGGCCTGGATTGCCTTGACGGCCTTGACCGTGAGCAGCTCCGGGTCGCCCGGCCCGGCGCCGACCAGGGTACAGCGTCCCGCACCCGCCCGCAGGCTTGCTCCGGTGCCCATTGCGCCTTGAGACGAGGAGTTGTCTGCGTTTTTCATAATTGCTTTGAAAGCAGCAAGATTTGTTCCACCTGCTTTGCGATGGCGCTAGGCACCGGACTGGTGCGCTCAATAACGCTTTGAATATAGCCAGCGGTGGTGCTCGCGTCAAACAACTTCGGCAGGTCGGGCAAAACCGGCAAGGTGCCCGACTGGGCTTCTTGCAGCGTCGTCTTTTGCCCGCGCAGGAAAGCATCCATTTTCGGCATGCGCCGCGCGTCTGCCACCGACTCGCCTTCAGTGCCGCGCAACAGCATGGCATTGGATTGCATCAGCGCAAACGTTGCCGCCATCGACACCGCATATTCGGGATGGGTATAGCTTGACACCAGAAGGCTCTTGCCCGCGCAGGGGTTCATGAGCTTGACGACGCTGTGCGCCGAATTACGCAAATTCACCACCCGGCGCACGTCCAGCAGGCGTTGCAAGCCAGGGCACAGCACGCCGGTTGGCGCAAACACGACTTGCCCGGGTGAAATTGATTCAACCTTGTCAACTGCGGGGATGCCAAGCGCCGCCAGCACGGCAGATGTGTAAACCCGGCTCGATTCGCTGGCCATGCCATGCACCAGCACGCCCAAGCCCTCACGCGCCAGCAGCAGCGCCAGCAGGGGCGTGAGCACGGGCAGTTTGCGGGCACCGTTGTAGCTCGGAATCACGATAACCGGCGCGCCGCAGCCCGCTGGCACGAGGTTCAGTCGCGCATGGGTTGCGTCCAGAAAACCCGCCATCTCCTGCGCGGTCTCGCCCTTGATGCGCATCGCCAGGCAAAACGCCCCGGTTTCCAGGTCGGTCACTTCACCGTCCAGCACCTGGCCAAACAAATCGGTTGCCTGTTCGCGTGTGAGCGCCCGCGCGCCGTCGCGTCCGCGTCCAATTTCCTTGATGTATTTGCCGATGCCCATGGTTTGATGATGATTGGGTCAGATTGTCCCTGATGTGGAAGATGGA
>JANOMD010000361.1:0-1719 GCA_031420135.1 Rhodoferax sp.
CGCGCTCCATCAAATGGGCGGCATGTGCGGGTGTCCATTGCTGGGACGTGATTGGGGAGAGATCGTTGGCAGCAATGGGTTGCGAATGCACCTGCGCCATGCCCAGCAACAGGAGTATCGATATCGCGAGTCGCATCATGATGGGCTCCTTGTGGGCTCGTGTCTCTCGATTTGCAGTATCGCATCGCCTCAATCTGCACAAGCGTCAAACCAAGTTCCAAATTGAGACAATTTGAAGCAGAATTGAGGCATGACCACACTCACAAACCCAACCCACAAACCCCTTAAAGGCATCCGCATGCTGAGCCTTGCGCTCAACCTGCCGGGCCCCGCCGCATTCTGGCGCTGCCGCCAAATGGGCGCCACCTGCGTCAAGCTGGAGCCGCCTGCACCGTCATCGATGCCACCGGGCACGCCGGGTGACCCGATGGGCTACTACAACAAAGCCACCTACGCGCAGTTACACGAGGGCATGCGCGTGATGACGGCTGATTTAAAAACCGAGAATGGGCAAAAAGCCCTGCACCGCGAATTGGCGAAGGCGGATGTGCTGCTGACCTCATTTCGCCCGTCTGCCCTGGTCAAACTGAAGCTCGAATGGAAAGCGCTGCACAAGCTGTATCCCGCGCTGTCGCAAGTCGCCATCGTGGGCGCAGCCGGCGCGCGTGCGGAAGAGCCTGGGCACGACCTCACCTATCTGGCGGACAACGGCCTGGTCAGCGGGCTGGATTTGCCACCCACGCTGTATGCCGACATGGGCGGCTCGTTGATGGCATCCGAGGCAGTGCTCAAGGCGGTGATGGTTCAAAAATCAAAAGGCAAAGGCGTGTTTCTGGAAGTGGCCTTGGCCGATGCCGCAGGCTACCTCGCGCTGCCACGCACCTGGGGCCTCACCCGCCCACCGGGAGCCAACGGCAAGAACGACATTGGCGGCAGTGTGGGTGGCGGCCATGCGGGCTACCGCGTCTACCCGTGCAAAGATGGCCGCGTGGCAGTGGCCGCGCTGGAGCCGCACTTCGCCGCATCACTGTGTGCCGCAGCGGGCATCGCGCAAAGTGGCATGCTGACCATGTTCGCACCCGCCACACACGCGAGTGTGGCGGCGTTTTACCTCACGCAAACCCGCCGCCAATTAGACCAACTGGCAGTCGCGCAAGACATCCCGATGCACACGATGAAGTAGCACACGACCCTTGAAACTGGGCGTTCTTCATCAACTTTGAGGATGACAGCCAAAGGTTTGCTATCTACGATTGAAGCGCGATGAGCCGACTTTCAAAATAGGAGTAAAGCTATGCAAAGCCTTGTCATCAACAGCAATGAATTCCCCCAGCGCTTTGACAACGGCCTAGTGCCTGAAACCTTCAAGTACCGTTTTTTGGTGGAAGGCGACTCGTGGATGGATCGGAGTTCGGCGTTTCAGCCGTCGCTTCTGGCGAAGCTCGCACCCGCCATGGATGCTACTAATGACGATTGCCTGTTCATCAACCTCTCCCGGTTTGGCGACACCATCCGCCGCATTGACGAGTGCCTCAACCCCGATTTCAGGCAATGGCTGCGGCACACATTCAACTGGAAGTTTGACGCCATTCTGCTCAGCGCCGGCGGCAATGACTTCATTGACGCCGCCCGCGATCCTGGCCCCGGCCAGGGCATCCTGCGCGACCTGCGCGGTCAGCCAATGCCCGCCACCGGGCACGAGTGCATCCGGCGCAACGC
>JANOMD010000362.1:0-2405 GCA_031420135.1 Rhodoferax sp.
GGCTATGTGCTGTCGGCGCAAAACGGCCTGAACGAGTTGGTCATTGCCAAGGCGTTGGGGCAGGAGCGCACGATGGGTTGCTTCGTCAACTTTGGCGCCGACTGGCTGGGGCCGGGCGAGATTCTCTTTGGCAACCGCGCCGCCGTGGTGGTGGGTGAGGTGGATGGCACGGTGCGCGAACGCACGCGGCAGATGCATCGCCTGTTGTCGATTTTCGAGCCGCAGGCGGTGCTCAGCGACAACATTTGGGGCTACTTGTGGGGCAAGCTGGCGTATGGCGCGATGCTGTTTGCCACGGCGCTCAACCACGACACCATGGCCGCCAATTTTGCCGACCCAAAACGCTTTGCAGTTTTCAATGCGCTGGCCCGCGAAGTGATGGCGGTCGCGCTGGCGCGTGGCATTGCGCCGATTGGTTTCAATGGCTTTGACCCGGCCTGCTTTGCCCCGGGTGCGCCTGACGCCCTGGCGCGCGCCTCAGTGGCGGCACTGGCCGAGTTCAACCGCCACACCGCCAAAACCCACTCTGGCATTTACCGCGACCTGGCCGTGCGAAAGCGCAAGACCGAGATTGACCCACAGATTGGAGTCATCGCTGAACTGGGACGCGAGGTGAATATACCCACCCCCGCGATTTCAATGCTGGTGACCTTGATTCACGACATTGAAGAGGGCAGGCGCACCCTGTCGAGCGAGACTTTCGACGTTTTGCTGGCCGCCTGTCTGGCAGCGCCGACCTCAGCGCATTGACCTTCCATGAGCCCCGACTTCTCCGGTAAAACAGCCCTTGTGACCGGTGCCGCCCATGGGTTCGGGCGCGCCATCTGCCTGGCGCTGGCACAGCGCGGGGCTTTCGTTTGGGCCATCGATATTGTGCAAAACGAGGTCTCGCACACCGCGCAACTGTGCCAAGACATTGGGGGCCAGTGCCATGCGCGCGTGCTCGATATTACCCGCCCTGCCGATGTACACACGCTGGTGCAGGAAGTCTGTGTGGCGCACGGGCAGGTGGATGTGCTGGTGAACAACGCGGGCGGTGTGCTGGGGCAGATCAGCCAACCGCTGGAAGCCGTCACACCCGAGCAATGGAGCGCCATTCTGGCGGTCAACCTCAGCGGCGCGTTTTACCTGTGCCAGGCGGTCGCCCCCGGCATGAAAGCCGCTGGCGCCGGGCGCATCGTCAATATCTCCAGCGGCGCGGGGCTGACCTTCAGCCTCACCGGCATTCAGGCCTACGCGGCAGCCAAGGCAGCCTTGATCAGCCTCACGCGGCAGTTGTGCCATGAGCTTGGCCCCTCGGGCATCACGGTCAATTGCATCGCCCCCGGATTCATCCGATCCAACGAAAACACCGAGCGTCAATGGGCCGCCATGGGTGCAGCGGGCCAGCAGTCGCTGCTGAACAGCATCGCCCTCAAACGGCCCGGTACCGCGCAGGACATCGCCAACGGCGTTTTGTTTTTTGCGTCGGATCAGGCAAACTGGATCAGCGGGCAGACGATTTCGATAGATGGCGGGAAATGAGGCCGCTGCGGCCTGAGTGGGACCCCAACGTGCCATGGATAAAAGGCCCCGGGGCGCGCCATTCAGCCCTTGACGAGCTGGACAAGGCATGCAGTGAAATATTAAAATAATAGCATAAAACCTATATAATACTAGAGCTAGAGCCTTATTTTGTCGATATTTTGCATTTTGGGCGGCTTTTTACGCTTCAATATACCTAATTTGGGTATGATTTAACCATTTTTTTTTGAACCTTTGATTTGAATGCCATGAACCTGCAAGACTGGATAGGTCGCACCGAGACAGTCGATGACGTGGCCACCGCCACGCCCTTTGCTGCCTTGGCTGCCACACGGGATTGGCCCACGGCAGACGGCGCGCTGCGGCCGCTGCCAGCCACAGTGCTGCCCTATTTGTGGCATTGGCTGTATTTTTTGCCGCTGGCGCCGCAGTCCGAGATTGGCGCAGACGGTCACCCCCAGCGTGGCGGGTTCATGCCACCGGTGCCGCTGCCCCGGCGCATGTGGGCGGGCAGCGATTTTGAATTCCACGCGCCACTGCGGGTGGGCGATGCCCTGTCGCGCACGTCAACCCTGCTGAATGTGTCGGAAAAGTCCGGCCGCAGCGGCAGCCTGATCTTCGTCAAGGTGCGCCACGAAATCCGGCGCAATGGCGAGGCAACTGTTGCGCTGACCGAACACCACAACATCGTTTACCGCGCGGCGGCAGGCCCACAAGATGTCGCGCCCCCGGCGCAGGCCGCTCCCGCAGACTCGGCCTGGCAGCGGCACCGCGTGCCAGATGACGTGCTGCTGTTTCGTTACTCGGCACTCACTTTCAACGGGCACCGCATTCACTACGACCGCAAGTACGCCCTCGATGTGGAGGGTTACCCCGGCCTG
>JANOMD010000363.1:0-30517 GCA_031420135.1 Rhodoferax sp.
TGCCGCGTGGCGTGCCAGCGCATCTGCCGGGCGCACCCAGACCGGCTCGAATTGCTCGGCCTCGTCGGCCACCGGGGTTTGACCCGGCGGCATGCGCGCCACCAAAAACGGCACATCAAAACGGCGCGGCAAGTCCCGGTCAGTGATCCAGTGGGCCAGCACAAAAACCTGCGCCGCCGCAAGCTGAAGGCCGCGCGCTGCACATTGCGCCGCAAACGGCTGCTTCCGGTCGATGGCAGCAATGTCTTCGTGGGTTGCTGCACTGCCATTGGCGTGGTGCGCCAGCAGCACGCCCAGTTCCTCAAAGCTTTCGCGAATCGCGGCGATGGCCTGCGTCAGGTGCAGGTCGCTTTGCGTGGCGCGCCGGCTGGCGTGCGCATGGGCTGCAGCGTCGAGCGCGTCCACGCCACCGCCCGGAAAAACGTAGGCACCCGGGGCAAAGCTGGCGGTCAGGGAGCGGCGCGTCATCAGCACCTCGATACCGGCGTCGCTGTCGCGCAGCAGCAGCACGGTGGCGGCGGGGCGGGGGGTGGCGGGTTCGCGCTGGGCGTGCAGGAGTTGGTTGAGTCTTGGCATGGCCCAATTTTGCAGTGAAATTGAGCGCTCCGGGTGCAGCGCCAGAATTTTCGCGCAAGATTATTCTCGTGGTGGCCGACGCCGCCCGCGTGCGCATTGAACAGCAGTTGGACCTGCCCTGACAGCACCAATGCAGCCAGGAGTGTTTTTTTGGAATACTACAAAATATATAGCAAACTATATATATAACACTAGAGCTAGAGCCATAAAATCTCGGTTTTTCGCCAAAAAACACTCAAAAACTGCTGATTTTCACCAAAATTCACTACTTTTACTACAAATGTGGTAAGTTGATCGAGCGGTATTGCAGGCGCTTCAATCCGTCACCCCCACTCCCAGCGGCACCAAAATTCGCGCCACCATGTTGTAGGTGGCAATGGCGGTGGTGATCTCGACAATCTGGGTCGTGTCGAAGTGCTTTTTCATGGCGGCGAACACCTCGTCGCTGACCTTCACGTCCAGCGTGATCTGAACGGCGTAGTGAATGACGGCTGCCTCGGGCGCGCCCAGTGCGGCATCGGCACATAGCCCGCGCGGATTGCGCTGGATGAACCGGTTCAGGGCATCCAGCTCGGCCTGGTTGCCGCCCGCCGCGAGAAAGTCCGGCGCGTGGTGTTTGTATTCGTATTGCGCGCCGGTCAACAGCGCCACCGCCAAGATGCCCAGCTCGCGCAGCTTGCGGCTGGTCGGCAGGCCGCTGCGCACATTGCCCAGGTAGGCGTTCCAGCCGCGGGCAATCGGCTCGCTCCACAGCAGTACTTTGTCCAGCTCGATCAACGTGCCGCCACGGCGCTTGAGCACCGCGTCAACCAGGTCTTGGGGCTGGGGTTTGAGGTCAGGGGTCCAGTCAGGAATGCGCATAAGTTTCTTTCGAAGGTTGGGCCAGTCAATGGGTCAAAGTGAGCATGAAAAGCCACCCGAGGATAAATGGATAATCCAGCCCATGCGAATTCACTTCACCAAGATGCAGGGTGCCGGCAACGATTTTGTGGTGCTGGATGAAACCCGCGAGCGCCTGAATCTGAGCGCTGCGCAATACCGTCGGCTGGCGGACCGGCACTTTGGCGTCGGAGCAGACCAGATTCTGACAGTGCTGCCATCGCCCGCTCCGGGCGTGGATTTTGAGTACAAGATCCACAACGCCGATGGCGGAGAAGTCGAGCAGTGCGGCAACGGTGCGCGCTGCTTTTTAAATTTCGTGAAAGCCCGCCATCTAACCGACAAAACCCGCGTCAAGGTGCAAACCATGAACCGCCTGCTGGAGCTGCAATGGCAGGCCGATGGGCAGGTCACGGTCGATATGGAGGCACCGGTGTTTGAACTGGCCAAGGTGCCGTTCATTCCGCCTGGACTGCCATCGCAAATTGACGATGAGTGGCAAGTCTGGTCGCTGGTGCTCGAAGGCCGGGAGCTGGACCGGTCGGACAACGGCATTGTGTCCGTCGCGGTGGTCTCCATGGGCAATCCGCATGCAGTGCTGTTGGTCGAAGATGTGGACACCGCACCGGTGGGCACGGTCGGCCCTCGGGTGCAACGCCTGGCAGCCTTTGCGCAGGGCGTCAATGTCGGCTTCATGCAGGTGCTTGGGCGCTCGCACATCCGCCTTCGGGTGTATGAGCGCGGCGCCGGCGAAACCCTGGCCTGTGGCACGGGTGCCTGTGCGGCGGTGGTGTGCGGCATTCGCCTGGGGCTGCTGGACCAGCAGGTCAAGGTGCAAACACGCGGCGGCGAGTTGACGGTGCAATGGGCCGGTGGCAAGGCATCGGTCATGATGACCGGCCCCGCCACCGAAGTTTTTCAAGGCGAAATAGAGATTCCAGACACGATATGAACCCCATACTGACCAACCCCGTCACCGAAGGCGACATTGCCAATTTCCTGGCGAACTCACCCGATTTTTTTGAGCGCCATGCCGAGCTGCTGGCCGCCGTTCACCTGACCAGCCCGCACAGCAACCGCGCTGTCAGCCTGCAGGAGCGCCAGGCCGAGATGCTGCGCGACAAGATCAAGGCGATCGAGCACCGCATGATGGACATGATCCGCAACGGCAACGAAAACACCATGCTGTCAGACAAACTGCTGCACTGGACCCGCAGCCTGTTTTTGGTGAATGACGTGTTCACGCTGCCCGATTGCATTGCCAATGAAATCCGCGACCAATTCATGGTGCCGCAGGTGGCCATCAAGGTCTGGAATGTGGCGCCAGCACTGGCCCACGCCACGTTTGCAATAGGCGTGAGTGACGACGCCAAGCTGTTCGCGTCGTCCCTGATGGAGCCGTTTTGCGGCCTGAACACCGGCTTTGAAGCCGTCTCCTGGCTGGACGACCCGCAGGCGGCCAGCTCGCTGGCGCTGTTGCCGCTGCGCGCGCGGGTGCTGACACCGCTGCCGGGCACAACGGTGGCTGCGCAAGCTGCCCCGGCGTTTGGCATGCTGGTGATGGCGTCGCCCGACCCGCAACGCTTCAACAGCACCATGGGCACCGATTTTCTGGAGCGCATTGCCGACCTGGCCAGCGCGGCACTGTCGAGACTGAGGTAGCAATTGGGGTCAGACCGCAATTTTTTCGCAGAGCACCCGCAGGGCCGGCTAAAGGCCGGGGAAATTGGGGCTCTGATCCCAATTGCGGGTACAACAACCTGCCCTGAACTCATCGCCAGATACCTGGAACACGTCCGCGTCCAGAAGCGCCTGGCACAGCGCACCGTTGAACTCTACACGCTGGACCTGCAAAAGCTTGCTGAGTTCGCTGCCAGAGCCGAAGTCGAACTGCTGGCCGTCAAAAACTCGAACATTCGCCATTGGGTCGTCCAGATGCACAGTGGCGGGCGCAGTGGGCGCGGCATTGCGCTGATTCTCTCGGGCTGGCGCGGCTTTTACGCCTGGCTGGGGCGTGAAGGGCTGGTCAGCGCCAATCCGGTGGCCGATGTTCGCGCACCCAAAGCCCCGAAACCGTTGCCCAAAGCGTTGAGCGTGGATGACGCGGTGGGCCTGGCCAGTTTTCAGGCTGAGGGTGCGAACCCGTGGCTTGAAGCCCGCGACGCCGCCATGGTAGAGCTGCTGTACGGCAGCGGCCTGCGCGTGGGCGAGCTGACGGGCCTGGACGTCGCCGCCAGCAAGGTCGCCAAAGGCTGGGTCGATTTGGCGGGCGCGCAGGCGCATGTGCTGGGCAAGGGCAGCAAGGTGCGTATCGTGCCGGTCGGCAGCAAGGCCTTGCAGGCGTTGACGGCCTGGCTGGCCGTACGGCAACAGGGCAGCCGCCCATCGGCCACCGCGGCCGTCCCCAACGCGGGACAGAACGCCCTTTTCATCGGTCGCAATGGCACCCGGCTGACGGCGCAGTCGGTCTGGCAGCGGCTGCGCCAACGCGGCGTTCAAGCCGGTCTGGCCGCGCCCGTGCACCCGCACATGCTGCGCCACTCGTTTGCCAGTCACGTGCTGCAGTCCAGCGGCGACCTGCGCGCGGTGCAGGAACTGCTGGGCCATGCCAACATCACCACCACGCAGGTTTACACGCGACTTGATTTTCAGCACCTGGCCAAGGTCTACGACGCGGCGCACCCCCGGGCGCACAAGAAGCCCTGAGAAGCGGGCGCTGTGCGCCACAATCAGGCCCGCAAGCTGGTCGCCAATTTGGCCTGCCTGATGTCTTGACTAATTGATATCACAGGTGATATCAAATACTGGACTTTAAGGCGAATTTGTGCTGAAAAATCTGAATAAACCGATAAAATATGCCTATAGCTCTCGTACTATATAGATAGTTTGCTATCATTAACATATCAACTATGTTTGCCATCCAAGCGAGTTAAGCGCAGCAACAGTCAGTTGCGTCGCTCTGGCGCTGGGCCGCGTCAATAATGGAGCCCCATTTTGCATCGAACCCCATGAAAAACATCCGTCTCAAAGAAGGCAAAGAGCGCTCACTCCTGCGCCGCCATCCGTGGGTGTTTGACGGTGCCATTGTCAAGGGTGGTGGCGACCCGGGCGAGACGGTGCGGGTGGAGTCGCATGCTGGCGAATTTTTAGCCTGGGCGGCGTTCAGCCCGGCGTCCAGAATCCGCGCCAGGGTCTGGAGCTTTGTCGAAGCCGATCGCATTGATGCGGCGTTTTTGGGCAGGGCTTGTGTGACAGCGGTGAACGCCCGCGCGCGGTTTGACATCCAAAGTGATGCCATGCGCCTGGTGCACGGCGAATCAGACGGCTTGCCGGGGTTGATTGTCGACCGCTACGGCGACACCCTAGTGGCGCAGTTTTTGTCCGCAGGCGCCGAGCGCTGGAAAACCGTCCTGGCCGATGCGTTGCTGTCCGCCACCGGGTTGACAAAACTTTATGAGCGCTCAGACGCCAACAGTCGCGCCCTGGAGGGATTGCCCGAAGTAAAGGGCTGGCTTCGCAGTGGCGGCGACACCGAGTTGACCCTGCAGGAGCACGGCTGGAAACTGGCCGTGAACATTGCCGATGGCCATAAAACCGGCTTTTACCTGGACCAGCGCGACAGCCGCAAGAAATTTGCCGAATACTGCGCCCGCTTGGGGTTTAAACGCGTGCTCAATTGCTATTGCTACACGGGCGGCTTCACCGTCGCGGCGCTGGCGGGCCTGTCCACCCGCCCGGGCCAGAATCGCGACGCCCACATCACGTCGATTGACTCGTCCGGCCCTGCCTTGCTGAAGGCCGTGCAAAACGTGGCGCTGAACGGCTTTGATGCAGCCCAAACCACGTTCATGGACGCCGATGTCAACGCCGCGTTGCGCAAGTTTGTCGAGCAAGGCGCAAGCTTTGACGCGATCGTGCTGGATCCGCCCAAATTTGCGCCCACCAGCGCGCATGCCGAGCGTGCCGCGCGCGCCTACAAGGACATCAACCGTTTGGCGTTCAAACTGCTGTCGCCAGGGGGCGTGCTTTTCACCTACTCCTGCTCTGGTGGCATCAGTGTCGACCTGTTTCACAAAATTGTGGCGTCCGCCGGGGCAGACGCGGGCGTTGATGGCTACATCACCGAACGTCTGGGGGGTGCGCCGGACCATCCGATGACGATTTCCTTCCCCGAAGGTGAGTACCTGAAAGGCCTTGTGGTCATTCGCAAGTAGCGTGCAAATGGCAAACGAAAGTACGAGACGGGAATAGCCACCGGCCGGACCTAGAATTGGCCGCTAAACTCCCCATCTGCAGGAGTTGGTTGTGCCCCCTTTTTTGAGAACTGAAACATCATGAGTCTGATACCTGCCACCATCCTGACCGGCTTCCTGGGTTCAGGCAAGACGACGCTGCTCAAGCGGATTCTGTCAGAAGCGCACGGCCAGAAAATTGCCGTGATCGAGAACGAGTTTGGCGAAGAAAACATCGACAGCGACATCCTGGTGTCTGAAACCAAGGAGCAGATCATCCAGATGAGCAACGGCTGCATCTGCTGCACCATCCGCGAAGACCTGCGCAGCGCCTTGCGCGACCTGGCTGAGAAAAAACGCAAAGGTGAGCTTGATTTTGACCGTGTCGTCATCGAAACCACCGGTTTGGCCGACCCTGGCCCGGTGGCGCAGACTTTTTTCATGGACGACGAAATCGCTGAAAGTTACCTGCTCGACTCAATTCTGACGCTGGTCGACGCCAAACACGCCGCCTCGCAGCTCAATGACCGTCAGGAAGCGCGGCGCCAAGTGGGCTTTGCCGACCAGATTTTCATCAGCAAAACCGACCTGGTGGCCAAGGCCGAGGTGGATGCACTGATGCACCGCCTCAAGCACATGAATCCGCGCGCGCCGCAAAAGGCGGTCCATTTTGGCGACGTATCGCTGGCAGAAGTGTTCGACCTGCGTGGCTTCAATCTGAACGCCAAGCTTGATATCGACCCGGACTTTCTCAAGGAAGAGGGCGATGACCACGGTCATGGCCACGCCCATGACCAGGACCCTGCCCATGCGCATGGCGAGCAGTGCGACCATCCCTCCCACGCGGCTGACGCACCTGGTCACGGGCACGGCCATCACCATCACCACGACGACGACGTGAAAAGCTTTGTTTTCAGATCTGACCGTCCTTTTGATGCGGCCAAGCTGGAAGACTTCCTGGGTGCGATTGTCAATATTTACGGCCCCCGCATGTTGCGTTACAAAGGTGTTTTGCACATGAAGGGCACCGATCGCAAGGTGATTTTCCAAGGCGTGCACCAACTGATGGGCAGTGATTTGGGCCCACCGTGGGCAACCGGGGAGCAGCGCGGCAGCAAGATGGTGTTTATTGGCATCGACCTGCCCAAGGACATCCTGCTACAGGGCATGGCGCAGTGCCTGGTTTGAACGTTGCCGCCGGTTTGGAAGCAACCCTGGCCCTTTTCATCAATTGATCTGTTTACACGCACATGATTTCCTTGTTTTTGCAACTGATGGGTTTTCCAAAGTTGAAACCTGTACACTCGCGCGCCAGTGAAAACTCTGAAGGCATGCACGCCAAGGTGCCTAATGGGGGTATAAGAACGACTGCAACGGAAGACGCTGGATCTTCCCCCGAGGTTACAAAATCAGTGCATGCGCAGGCCAGTCCTGCAAGGAGAACAGACGTGAAAGCTAAAGCAGGCAGCCCGCAAATGGCCGCTAAAGTTCAGGTTAAATCCAGGACGCCGATCACTGCAGTCAAAAGTGCTGCCAACTCGGTGGCCAAAGTAAAATTAGCTGCCAGCGCAAAAGCTGACCCCAGGGCGAGTGCCAAAAAAGGGCCCGCTGGAGCAGTGAAAGTGTTAGGCAAGAAGGTCGCGAGCACGCCTGCGAAGTCCACCGCCAAACCGGTTGCCAAACCAGTTGGGAAAGCCAGTGCTCTGGCGACCCTTAAAGAGACCCCTAAATCGACCGTCAAGCCGGCTTCAAAGCCTGGCAAAGCGTCGTCTAAATTGTTGCTGTTGAAAAAAGCCACAAGCGGTCCAGCCCCCAAAGCCTCGCAAAACAAGCCGGTCAAGGCCGTTGCCAATGCGACCCTCAAAATCGAAAACCAGAAGCCGGCATCCAAAGTCGCATCCAAAAAAGTGAATGTCGTTGAGAAAAAATCAAATCAGCCCGAAGTCAGACCAGGGCTGAAAACGAAGGCAGTTGCGCAACCTGTGTTGGCAAAGTCAGTGATTGCTAAGCAAAGCGCCGTGGTCCCCAAGGCGCCCGCAGTGGCCGCACCGGCAGCAGCGCCCGTAGCCAGCCCGGCTGCTGCAGCAGTACCCGTGTTGACGCCCAAGGCGGGCCGTCCGTCATCCCGGTTGGCGCAATTGACTGTGCCGTCGATGGCTCAGTCTGTGGCGTCGACGGCTGCCAAGTCCAGTTATTCGCAAACCGTGGCATTGCCCGTGATTGTCCCGTCCTTGACGCAAGCGGCGAAAAAAGACCCCAAATTGGCCAACAACTGGAAAACCAAACCAGTTGAGCAGTTGACCGACCCCGAGTTGCTGGCTATGCCCGATTCCGAGTACATGAACGACAAACAGATGGCTGTGTTTCGCCTGAAGCTGGCCGTTTTGAAGCAGGACATCCTGAACAGCGCTGGCGAGACAACCGAGCATTTGCGCGAAGACACCGTGGTGGTGCCAGACCCGGCTGACCGCGCCACCATTGAAGAAGAGCATGCGCTGGAGTTGCGTACCCGTGACCGTGAGCGAAAACTGCTGAAGAAGATTGAACAATCGATCAATCGCATTGACGCTGGCGATTACGGTTACTGCGACGAAACCGGGGAACCAATTGGTGTGGGCCGGCTGTTGGCGCGCCCCACCGCGACGCTCTCGCTCGAAGCGCAGCAGCGCCGGGAACTCAAACAGAAAATGTTTGGGGACTAGTCAGGACGTGATGTTCACCGAAATTTACACCTGATGTACGTCGGACCCAACATCGAACCCCGAGCCAAATTCTGATCGTCATGGCCACCAAGGACAATCCCTCCGGTTTGCTGTCAAAAATGGCGAAGTTCGTGCGGAATCCCACGACGAACTGGGCCGATCTGGACAGCCAGCCTGCGCCGTCCGAAAGTGGCTACAACAAGCAGGCGCTCAAGGAAATGATCGAGCGCAAGCGGCAGAATGATTTTGTCCGCAAGCGGGAGTTTGACCAATTGCGCAAGCTGCGCAGCCGCGACCCGGCTGCTCGGGCAGACAGTGCCGGGCGGCCATCGTTCTTCCAGACCAGCATCCCGTCGAATATTGGCGAGCGTGCTGTCACGCTCAAAAAGATCGACGAGATCGAAGCCCAAATGTCGAAGCAGTGGTGGAAAGGCAAGCAAAATGATGCGCCCGAACCCATGCCCGACATTGCGGTGACGCCGTCCATGCTGCCAGACAACGGCGGTGACTTCGCCGTCACCCAGGCTGGGTTTGCGCCTGAGGCTCCTCAGCGGGCAGGCGGTTTTTCGCCGCCCGGGGCGGGCCGGGTGCCAGGTGCTGGCGTCAGCCCGCGCGCTGCACAGGCCAAGGTGGATATGGCAGGCCATCGTGCAAGTGATGGCAGTGGTGGCGGGTTCTCCACCTCCAGATTATTCTCGGTTGAACTCAGTGACGACAACGCAGACCCTGACTTGGAAGAAGCCGCCATCCGGTTTGCCAATGGCGATGACCAGGGTGCAGAAGCCGGGCTGTTGGAAGCGTTGCAGTCGGGCAATGGGTTGCCGGCGCAAGCCGAAATCTGGACCGCTGCGTTGTTTGATTTTTACCGCGCGACCGGACAGCAGGGCAAGTTTGACCGGATTGCGCTCGACTTTGCCGAACGCTATGGGCGCTCAGCCCCGGCCTGGTTCTCCATGGCAACGGAATCAGCCGTCAAGTCGGATGAGCCACCTCGCAGCAGTGCTGCTGGCCCGCTACAGGACAGCGCCGTGTGGGAGAGCCCGGCGCGCCTTGATTTGACTGCGATGGGTGCGCTGCACCTGGCCTTGGCCAGTGCCCCGCTGCCGTGGTACCTGAGCTGGGGCCAGCTCAAGGAAATTGAACCCAATGCGCTGCACAGTCTGGGGCAGTTGTTCAGCAACTGGTGTTCGCAGCGGGTACGTCTGCGGTTTGACAGTGCGGATGTTCTGTCCAGGCTCTTGCACAGCCACGCGCCAGTCGGCAACAACAGCGTCAACCCCATCTGGTGGCGCCTGCGTATGGATTTGTTCCGGATCATGCGCCGTCAGGACGAGTTTGAACTGTTGGCATTGGATTATTGTGTGACCTACGAGGTGTCTCCGCCAGCCTGGCAGGATGCACGTTGTGATTACATGCGCGACAAATCTGGCCGCGAAGGTGACCTGTCCATTCGGGGGGAGCTGCGCGAATCTGGGGGCTCGGAAAGGGCCAGTGCGTTCAGTCAGGCTTACACCACACCAATGGGGCTTGAAGACGCGCCTTTGGTCGTGGTCGAATTGGCGGGTGAAATCGCGGGCGATGCCGCCGAGGCCCTGTTGCGGCTGGAAGCCGGTCGGCACCAGGGTGCTGGCCGACTGGTAATTTCATGTGACAAGCTAGTCCGCGTCGATTTTTCAGCGGCCGGCAGCATCCTGAACTGGGTGGCGAGCCGCGAAGAGGAAGGCTGCAACGTCCAGTTTCGGGAGGTCCATCGATTGGTGGCGGCCTTTTTCAACGTGATTGGCATCAATGAGCATGCGCGCGTTGTGCTGCGTGCTCACTAGTCCGAAGTGGGTCAAACGCCCTTGTTCAGGATTGCGCTTGCATTTGGTTTGATTGCCTCGGACTAGTTTGTATATGGATCAATTTCACGGAACCACCATCATTAGCGTACGGCGCAAAACGCCCCAGGGTGATTCCGTAGCGATTGGCGGAGACGGGCAAGTCACCTTGG
This sequence comes from Rhodoferax sp., assembly GCA_031420135.1. Taxonomy (GTDB): domain Bacteria; phylum Pseudomonadota; class Gammaproteobacteria; order Burkholderiales; family Burkholderiaceae_C; genus JANYCG01. The sequence goes on from JANOMD010000363.1 coordinate 10,383, forward strand.
GCAACATCGTAGTCAAAGGGACTGCGAGAAAAGTGCGCAAGCTCTACCACGGCAAGGTACTGGCGGGTTTTGCAGGCGCTACCGCAGATGCCTTCACGCTTTTCGAACGGTTTGAAGCCAAACTTGAAAAACACCAGGGACATCTGGTGCGTGCGGCCATCGAGCTGACAAAAGACTGGCGCACGGATCGGGTGTTGCGGCGCCTCGAGGCGATGTTGGCGGTTGCGGACAGGGAAGCATCACTGATCATCACCGGCAATGGCGACGTACTGGAGCCTGAAAAAGGCATCGTGACGATTGGATCGGGCGGCGCGTTCGCCCAAGCTGCAGCGATCGCCCTGCTTGAGCACACCGACCTCTCGGCCCAGCAGATTGTCAAGAAATCGCTCGAAATTGCGGGCGAGCTATGCATTTACACCAACATGAACCACACCATTGAAACGCTTGACTGACATCACGCGTTTCTTCGATTGCGTTGAAATGGCTCGCTGTGCCGTTCACTCCATCCAACCTTGAAATTCCATGACCCCACAGGAAATTGTCTCTGAACTGGATAAACACATCGTGGGTCAAAACCAGGCCAAGCGTGCTGTGGCCATTGCGCTCAGAAACCGCTGGCGCAGGCAGCAGGTTGAGCCGGTCCTGCGCGCCGAAATCACCCCCAAAAACATTCTGATGATTGGGCCGACGGGTGTCGGAAAAACGGAAATCGCGCGGCGCCTGGCTCGCTTGGCCGATGCACCTTTCATCAAGGTTGAAGCCACGAAATTTACCGAGGTTGGCTACGTTGGGAAGGACGTTGACGCCATCATCAGGGATCTGGCCGATGTGGCGGTCAAACAGACGCGTGTGGCCGAAATGAAAAAGGTGCGCGAGCGTGCAGAAGACGCGGCCGAGGAAAGAATTCTTGATATTCTGGTGCCACGGCCACGCGGTGACGTGTCGGCTTTTCCAAATGAAGAGACGCCTGAAAATGCGGCGCGCCAGTCATTCAGGAAAAAGTTGCGCGAAGGCCAGCTTGCAGAGCGTGAGATTGAGATGGATGTAGCCCAGTCGTCGCCCCAACTCGAGATCATGGGGCCGGCTGGCATGGAAGAAATGACCGAGCAATTGCGTGGCATGTTTGGGCAAATGGGTCAGCAAAAAAGGCAGACCCGCAAACTTAAAATCAGTGAAGCCCTGAGGCTTGCGGTGGAAGAAGAGGCCGGCAAACTTGTCAATGAGGAAGAAATAAGGACGCAGGCGCTTTACATGCTGGAACAGAATGGCATTGTGTTCATCGACGAGATTGACAAAGTCACCTCCCGCAGCGAAAGCGGCGGGGCCGAGGTTTCACGCCAAGGTGTTCAGCGTGACCTTTTGCCGTTGGTGGAGGGGACCACCGTGTCCACTAAATACGGCATGGTCAAGACCGATCACATTCTGTTCATCGCGTCGGGCGCGTTTCATTTGAGCAAACCCAGCGACCTGATTCCAGAGTTGCAGGGGCGATTTCCAATTCGGGTTGAACTCAGTTCCCTGTCAGTACAGGACTTTGAAGCCATTCTCACCCAAACCCACGCGTCATTGGTCAAACAGTACCAAGCCTTGCTGGCAACCGAGCGTGTCTCAATTGAATTCACACAGGACGGCATCACGCGCCTGGCCCATATCGCTTTTGACGTGAACGAGCGTACCGAAAATATTGGGGCCCGCCGACTGTCTACGGTGATGGAGCGCCTGCTGGACGAAGTGAGTTTCAACGCCACCCAATTGTCAGGTCAAACCATCGTGGTTGACGCAGCCTATGTCGATGTGCGACTGGGAGAATTGAGTCGCAACGAGGACCTGTCGCGTTACATTTTGTAATCAAATGCCGACATTTGAAGTTAATGTTTAGGCTTTACTTTGACACTGTGGGCTAAGTACTTAATTCAAAAGACTATTTTCTGAAATGTTACAAAAATCGCTTCTAAGTTATTGATTTCATTGAAATAATTTCTCACACGACACCTTGTGTGTTGCCCAATTGCTGATACAGTGCAAAAAAGTGCATTAAAGTGGTAAAAATTACCGCCGCATAGTTTTCATCGCTTCATTCGGTAAAAAAGGGTGCATTGTCGTGTTTCAAGGGGCGTCGTCATTAAGTCTAGATGGCAAGGGTCGGCTTTCAATGCCTACCCGGCACCGTGACGTCCTTAGCGCTAGCGCCTCAAATTTAGTCACGATCACTAAACATCCGCACGGTTGTTTGATGATATTCCCGCGTCCGGAGTGGCAAACTTTTCGAGAGCGCATTGCTGCCTTGCCAATGTCAGCCCAATGGTGGAAACGCATTTTTCTCGGCAACGCGATGGATGGTGAACTCGACGGTACCGGCCGCGTTTTGATATCGCCCGAGTTGCGTGACGCAGCGGGAATCACGAAGGACGCGGTTTTGCTCGGTATGGGTGCACATTTCGAACTCTGGAACAAAGCCACCTACGACGCACTCGAAGCGAAGGCGATGCAGGACGACATGCCCGATGTTTTCAAAGAATTTACCTTTTGAGAATAGACGGTGGACACTCCATGGCTACACACAACCGTCTTGTTGAACGAAGCGGTCGATGCGCTTTTCAACCTGATCCCCAAACCGGGCGCTGGTACTGCGTTGGCGAGTGGTACTTATGTGGATGCAACTTTTGGCCGGGGAGGGCATTCCCGGCTGATTCTCTCCCGTCTGTCAGCGCAAGGGCGATTGATCGCGTTCGACAAGGACCCGCAGGCGGTTGCTGCGGCGCAACTGATTGCAGACCCGCGTTTTTCAATACGGCACGACGGCTTCAACCAACTCGCAAGCGTTGGGCATTCCAACGTGTGCGGAATTCTTATGGATTTGGGGATCAGCTCTCCGCAGATCGACACGCCCGACCGCGGGTTCAGTTTCAGGTTCGAAGGTCCGCTGGACATGCGTATGGACACCACGCGGGGACAAAGCGTGGCGCAGTGGCTGGAGACAGCAGAAACAAACCAAATTGCGGAGGTGATACGTGACTATGGTGAAGAACGGTTTGCTGGCCCCATTGCAAAGGCGATTGTTGCTCGCCGACAGGCGCGGGGCCCAATTTCAACCACCACCGAGCTGGCCCAACTCGTGGCTGACACGGTCAAAACCCGCGAGTCGGGCCAGAACCCTGCAACGCGCACATTTCAGGCTTTTCGGATTTTCATCAATGCCGAGCTTGAAGAGTTGCAACAGGCGTTAGAGGCCAGTCTTGATGTATTGGAACCAGAAGGGCGGCTCGTCGTGATCAGTTTTCATTCGCTTGAAGACCGCATCGTCAAGCAATTTATCGCGAAGCATTCTCGCGATGTATTTGACCGCCGGGCACCGTTCGCAGCGCCCAGGGCGGTGAAGCTCAATGCCTTGGGTCGCATCAAGCCGGGAGCCGTTGAAGTGGCCGGCAATCCGCGATCGCGCAGCGCGGTGATGCGGGTGGCTCAAAGGACCGCCGCATGACGCGCTTGAATTTAGTGCTGTTGCTGGCTGTTCTGGCCAGTGCGCTTTATCTGGTGAGTGTGCAGTATGAATCGCGCAGGCTGTTTTCTGCATTGGACAAAGCTAACTCAGACGACAGAAGACTTGAAGCTGATAACGAAAGACTGCAAGTTGAAAAGCAGGCGCAGGCGACACCATTGAGGGTTGAAAAGCTGGCCAAGGATCAACTCCAGATGCGCACCGCGACGCCGGCCATCACGCATTACGTGACCCCGAGCGGTCTGCCATTGCCGACTATTGGAGCTACCGTTCCGGGAGCGTCCACTCCGCCGTCAAGCTTTGGAGGACGGTTGCAATGAGCAGAGGCATTGCCTACACATCCAGCCCTTTGTTGGCAAGCCGGACGCCGGTTTGGCGAAGCAAATTTATTGTGGCGGCCATCGCATTGGCATTTGTTGGGTTGGCAGCCCGGGCTGCTTATATACAGGTCTTTTCGAACGATTTTTATCAAAGACAGGGCGAAGTGCGATTTGCGCGCACTCTCGAGTTGCCGGCAAACCGGGGTCGAATCTTGGACAGGAACGGTTTGATTCTGGCATCAAGCGTGCCTGCCACAAGTATTTGGGCGATTCCGGAAGATGTCGAAATGAGCAAGGCGCAGGCCACACAGCTGGCGAAGATTCTTGAGATGCCGGTCTCGGAACTTGACAAGAAACTGGCCACTGAAGACAAGTCCTTTGTATGGATCAAACGTCAGGTGGATGATGGGTTGGGCAAACAGATCTTGGCGATGGGTCTCAAGGGAATTTACCAACGCAAGGAATACAAGCGCCAATACCCTGAAGGTGAAGCAGCGGCGCATGTGGTCGGCTTCACCAACGTTGAGGACATGGGACAGGAAGGCGTGGAGCTGACGTTCAACCAGGATCTCGCGGGCCGTCCGGGTTCAAGGCGGGTTATCAAAGACCGCTTGGGACGTGTGGTTGAGGCGGTTGGCGAGACCGTCCCACCCGCAGATGGACGCGACATACAGCTCAGCATTGACAGCAAGGTCCAATTCTTTGCTTACCAAAAACTGAGGGATGCCGTTATCGTGAATAAGGCCCGAGCCGGCAGCGTGGTAGTGCTGGACGCTGGCACCGGCGAGGTGCTGGCTTTGGCCAATTACCCGAGTTATGTGCCTGACAAGCGCCGAAATCTGACCGGTGAGCAATTGCGCAATCGCGCGGTCACGGACACCTTTGAACCTGGTTCCGTCATGAAGCCGTTCACGGTTGGCTTGAGCCTGGAAACCGGGCGTGTAACACCTGAATCCTTGATTGATACGGGTTCGGGAAAATTGACGATCACAGGTTCGACAATTTCTGATTCGCACCCGAACGGTGTATTGACCGTTGAAGGCGTGATTCAAAAATCTAGCAACATTGGAACGGCCAAAATTGCCATGCAAATGCCGCCGCGCGAAATGTGGGAACTGTATTCGAAGGCCGGATTCGGCCAAAAGCCCCAGATAAGTTTTCCCGGTGCAGTTTCAGGGCGTTTACGGCCCTTCAAAACCTGGCGACCCATCGAGCAGGCAACCATGTCTTACGGCTATGGTCTGTCGGCATCACTGTTTCAGATGGCGCGCTCTTACACCGTCTTTTCCCATGACGGCCAAATCATCCCCGTAACCATGTTGAAAAGCAATCAGCAGGCGGTTGGAACCCAAGTGCTGTCTGCGCGCACGGCGGCTCAAATCCGAAAGATGCTGCAAATGGCGGCTGGGCCGGGTGGCACTGGTCAAAAGGCACAAACCATAGGGTATTCAGTCGGCGGAAAATCGGGAACTGCGTATAAGCAAATTGGCAAGGGCTATGGGAGTGCGGGCAATCGCAAATACCGGGGCTGGTTCGTTGGGATGGCTCCCATTGAAAGCCCGCGGGTGATCGTTGCCGTGATGATCGACGAGCCAACAGCAGGACAATATTACGGCGGTGCGGTTGCAGCGCCGGTGTTCAGTGAGGTGGTGCAACAAACGCTTCGCATGATGTCAGTTCGGCCCGATATGGCTGTTGTGCCGCAGATTGTCGCGGCGGTAGAAGAGAGCTTTTGATGCTGGAACTTCACACGCCTTCTGCTGCAGCGGCCTGGTTGAGGACGCGCGTAGCTGGGGGCTTGCAAACTGACAGCAGAAAGGTGCGCGCAGGTGACGGTTTTGTTGCCTGGCCCGGCGCGGCGGTGGATGCGCGACTGTATGTACGCACGGCGATAGGCAATGGAGCCACAGCCTGCCTGGTCGAGCGTTCCGATGTAGAGCAATTCGGGTTCTCCGATCCGGATGTGGCCACTTACCAAGGGCTGAAAGCGGCCTGCGGGACGATTGCTTCAGCTTTCCTTGATGATCCTTCAACCAAGCTTGAAGTCATAGCCGTGACAGGCACCAATGGAAAAACATCTACCGCCTGGTGGTTGGCACATTCGCTGTCGACACTGAAACTCGTGCCACCCGTGCCCTGCGGTTTTATTGGCACCCTTGGTATTGGGTATCTGAAAAACCAGTACGGGAAGGAGGTGCCAACTATTGAATTGGTCGCCAATGGTTTGACTACACCCGACCCGGTCTTGCTTCAGCGTTCCTTTCGAGAGTTTGCAGATGCTGGCGTGACGGTATGTGCAGTTGAGGCGTCTTCTATCGGGATTGAAGAAGGGCGTCTGACTGGTACCCGCATTCGAATTGCGGTGTTTACAAATTTTTCGCTTGATCACCTCGACTACCATGGCTCAATGCCAGCGTATTGGCAAGCGAAGGCATCGTTGTTTGATTGGCCGGGCCTTCGTACCGCTGTGATCAACATCGACGATGAAAAGGGTGCCGAGCTGGCTGCGGTTTTGAGGTCCGAAAAGTCAAGCCTGCTGGATATATGGACTCTGTCAAGCACCGGCACCGCACGCCTCCAAGCGCAGGACATTACGTTCGGAAAACTCGGTCTGAATTTTGTCATTGTCGAGGGTGAGGTTCGGCTGCCAGTGCGTACATTGTTGATGGGTCAATACAACATCAGCAATATTTTGGGGGTGATCGGCGCGATGCGCGCACTGGGTGTCCCTCTGGAAGCTTGCGTTGCCACCTGCGAAATCCTGAAACCCGTTCCAGGGCGCATGGAATGCCAGGGTGGCGAAGGGCAGCCCCTGGTTGCCGTGGACTATGCCCATACACCCGACGCCCTGTTACAGGCACTGGTTGCCCTGCGTCAAATCGCACACCAGCGGGGTGGGCAGCTCTGGTGTGTTTTTGGCTGCGGTGGTGATCGTGATGCTTCGAAACGGCCGGTGATGGGAGCCATTGCGGCGAAGAACGCAGACCACGTTGTTGTGACCAGCGACAACCCCCGCAGTGAATCGCCGCAGTCCATCATCGACCAGGTTTTGATGGGGCTTGCCGGAAGCACTACAGTTCATGTACAGGCAGATCGGGCACTCGCAATCTGGCTGGCACTGGCTCAGGCAAAGGCCGAGGACGTGGTTCTGGTTGCGGGAAAAGGGCATGAAGACTATCAGGAGATTGCAGGCGTCAAGCGCCCTTTTTCCGATCAAGCCCAAGTTGGGTTGGCACTGAATGCATGGTCTGGCTCCGATCACTTTGCTCAAAGGGAGTCAGCATGAGCCACATGATGACCCTACACCAGGCTTCGCAATGGATTGCTGCGGCAGAAATGATCGGTGACGGCCAAACGAGAGTGACGAGAGTCCATACTGACACCCGCAGTATTGAGCCTGGGGACCTCTTTGTAGCGTTGAAAGGCGAACGATACGATGCAAACGACTTCTTGACAGACGCTGCGGCCAAAGGGGCTGCGGCGATCATTTGTCAATCTCGGGAACTCCTGTTGCTGGCTGGCGTACCCGGACTCGTCGTGAGCGATGCCCGAGAAGCGCTTGGCGTTCTGGCGGCTGCCTGGCGGGAGCAGTTCAAGCTGCCATTGATTGCCGTGACAGGCAGCAATGGAAAAACAACTGTGACCCAGATGATTGCATCCATATTGCGCGCTTATCGACCGCAGGCGATGCTGGCCACGCAAGGCAACTTCAATAACGAAATTGGCGTGCCGCTGACACTGCTGCAAATCAGGGCGAATCACCAAATTGCCGTGCTTGAGCTTGGCATGAATCACCCTGGTGAGATCGCCCATTTGGCGGCAATGGCCAAACCGACGGTTGCGCTGGTCAACAATGCACAGCGAGAGCATCTTGAATTCATGTCGACTCTGGATGCGGTTGCGCATGAAAACGGGTCAGTCATTGCATGCCTGCCAAGCAATGGTGTCTCGGTCTATCCCAGTGCCGATGAGTTCTCGCCATTGTGGCGAAACCTGTCGGGGCAGCGGGCTCAACTGACTTTTGGGATTGCATCTGAAAGTGAACTTTCCATGGATACGAACTCTCAACAGAGTTCCAATGCGGACGTCAGTTGCAAGTTACCTGAATGGATTGATGCCGCATGGCGCTTGCGCGTCAATACGCCCGCCGGGGACCTGGATGTGAATCTGCGGATTGCAGGTGCGCACAATGTCAAGAATGCGCTGGCAGCAATTGCCTGCGCCCTTGCTTGCGGTGTGCCTCTGGAAGCGATTGCGCGTGGCCTGGATAGCTTTGATGCGGTCAAAGGTCGCTCACGCGCACTTTTCGGGGATATTGAAGGGGTAAAATTTACGCTGATCGACGATACCTACAACGCCAATCCCGATTCGGTCCGTGCGGCCATCGACGTGCTGGCTGGCTTGCCACAACCTCGATTGCTGGTGTTGGGCGACATGGGCGAAGTGGGGTCAAATGGCCCGAAGTTCCACGCCGAAGCTGGCGCATATGCCAAGGCGCTTGGTATTGAGTCCTTGATCACGATCGGCGAACTCTCGTCAATTGCCAGCGCCCAGTTCGGATCGGGAATTCATATGGCCAATATCGGTGATATGAAAAAGGTCGTTTTGGAAGCGCTCCCTCTGCATCGAAGCATTTTGGTCAAGGGCTCCAGATTCATGCAGATGGAGCAAATTGTCGAAGCAATCATGGTGGTTGGAGATCGCAATGCGCAAGCTTCGAAGTCCAGCGAATCATTGTCAAAAAGCACCTCGCTCAGGGAGGCGCAATGCTCCTGAGTCTTGCGCAATGGCTACAGACCCTTTCTCCTGAATTCGGGATATTCAGGGTTTTTCAATACCTGACTTTTCGAGCCGTCATGGCTGCGCTGACTGCCTTGGTGATGGGTTTGATTGCGGGCCCATGGGTGATTCGCCGATTGACGAGTCTGAAAATTGGTCAACCTGTACGAGGTTACGGCATGGAAAGCCATTTGAGTAAAAGTGGCACGCCAACCATGGGCGGTATTTTGATCCTTTTGTGCATTACCGCGTCCACCTTGCTATGGTTTGACTGGAGCAATCGGTTTGTCTGGATTATTCTTCTCGTCACATTAGGTTTTGGCGCGGTGGGTTGGGCGGATGACTGGCGCAAGGTCGTGAACAAAGACCCTGAAGGCATGCGGTCACGGGAAAAATACCTGTGGCAATCTTTGATTGGATTGGTTGCAGCGTTGTACCTTGTGTTCAGTATTTCCGAGAGTTCCAACTTGAAAGTGTTCGAGCTTTTTGTGAAGTGGGTTCAATCCGGATTTGACTTGAACCTGCCTCCCAAGGCGGGCCTTCAGTTGCCGTTTTTCAAGGAGATCAGTTACCCACTCGGCGTGCTGGGCTTTGTAGTGCTCACCTATCTGGTCATTGTTGGCTCCAGTAACGCCGTCAATCTGACAGATGGGCTGGATGGGCTGGCGATCATGCCGGTGGTGATGGTCGGGTCAGCGCTGGGCGTGTTTGCTTACGTAACCGGAAGTTCGGTTTTCTCCAAATACCTGTTTCTGCCCTACATACCTGGCTCCGGCGAAGTGTTGATATTCTGCTCTGCGATGGCCGGCTCCGGGTTGGCGTTTTTATGGTTCAACACACACCCAGCCCAGGTGTTCATGGGCGATGTGGGCGCATTGGCATTGGGTGGTGCCTTGGGAACGATCGCGGTCATTGTGCGTCAGGAGATTGTGCTTGCGATCATGGGCGGAATATTTGTTGTAGAAGCGCTTTCCGTCATGCTGCAGGTCAGCTGGTTCAAATACACAAAGAAAAAGTATGGCGCTGGGCGACGTATCCTGAAGATGGCGCCGTTGCACCACCACTTTGAAAAAATCGGTTGGAAAGAGACGCAGATCGTCGTTCGCTTCTGGATCATCACCATGCTTTTGTGTTTGGTGGGTCTGTCCACTTTGAAGCTTAGGTAGTCCATGACCGAACTTAAAGGTCAAAGCATTCTTATCCTGGGGCTCGGCTCATCCGGGTTGGCAATGGCACGGTGGTGTGCCCGTTGTGGCGCAGACGTCACTGTTGCAGATACACGCCAGAGCCCTCCCCAGCTTGAAGCGCTTGGCCGTGAGGTGCCAGGCGCCAGATTCGTTCACAGTAATTTCGAAGATTCTCTGTTGGATGTGGCACCCTTTGCTGCTGCTTTCAAAAGCCCAGGACTGACACCCGGATCGGTTGATCTGCTCGCTCACTCGACCAAAAAGCGCTTTGCCAGGATCCAGGGTGAATTGGACTTGTTCTGCCAAGCATTGGATGACTTAAAGGACTTGCGGGCTTATAAGCCAACCGTGCTTGCCATTACCGGAACCAACGGTAAAACCACCGTAACCGCTCTTACCGGACAACTGATTGAACGCGCGAATAAATCGGTCGCAGTCGCGGGGAACATTGGCCCCAGCCTTTTAGATACCCTGGCAGGCCACCTCGATTCGGGTGTGCTGCCGGAAGTTTGGGTGATTGAGTTGTCGAGCTTTCAGCTTGACAGTGTCGAACGGTTTGAACCCACCGCTGCTGCGGTGCTGAACATTACCCAAGACCACCTCGATTGGCATGGTTCCATGTCCGCCTACACGGCGGCAAAGTCAAAAATCTTTGGATCCAAAACCAGAATGCTGCTGAACCGGGAGGACCCATTGGTAATGGGGATGTTGCCTGTCAGCCCTGAAAAAGGCCGTGTCAAGGACTTCAAGCGACGTGAGTACGAGACGTTTGGGTCTGACATGCCGCAGCGACCCGGTGACTTTGGGTTGGAGGAAGTCAATGGCATGGTTTGGCTGGTGCGTGCGATGAAGTTGGAAAACGTCCAACGCAAACGCAACGAGGTGGCTGAAGAACTTTTCATTCAGCGCCTGCTGCCGGCAGATGCGCTGCGGATTCGAGGGCGACACAATGCTGTAAACGCACTTGCCGCACTGGCCCTGGCTATGTCAGCGGGTTGCAGTTTGGCCCCGATCTTGTTTGGGCTGCGCGAATATCGGGGCGAACCGCACCGGGTCGAACCAGTTGCCATCATCAATGGGGTTGAATTTTTTGATGACAGTAAAGGGACCAATGTGGGCGCGACGGTGGCCGCATTGCACGGTTTGGGGTCAGAGCGCAGGCTTGTCGTCATTTTGGGTGGCGACGGCAAGGGACAGGATTTTTCACCTTTAGTGGTGCCAGTGCAGAGGTATGCAAGGGCAGTCGTATTGATTGGACGGGATGCGCCATTGATAAAAGCCGTGCTATCGATAACCGGCGTGCCCTTGGTAGACGCTGCCACGATGGAACTTGCGGTCGCTGCAACCAGTCAGTTGGCGCATTCAGGTGACGCGGTACTGCTGTCACCCGCTTGCGCCAGCTTTGACATGTTTGACAACTACCCGCATCGTGCCGCCGTGTTTCGTGACGCTGTGACTGCGATCAATGCAGCCGCCGAGCTTGCAATGGTGGGTCACCCATGATCAGCGCAGCCCGTCGTTCATCTGGTTTGAGCGCTGCGCCGAGCCGCATTGCCGGTTTTGACCAGGCGCTGGTCTGGGCTACTGTGGCACTGCTCGCCTGGGGTTTGGTCATGGTGTATTCCGCATCCATCGCGATGCCGGAAAACCCCAAGTTTGCCCGGTATACCCACAACCATTTTCTGGTTCGGCACATGGCATCTGTGGCCGTCGCTTTTGTGGCGGCACTGATTGCATTTCAAATGCCGCTCGCCACTTGGGAAAAGGCGGCACCCTGGTTGTTCGTGGTTTCATTGTTGTTGCTGATCGTGGTCCTCATTCCGCATGTTGGCAAGGGTGTTAACGGCGCCAAACGCTGGATACCGCTGGGACTTACCGGTTTCCAGCCGTCCGAGCTCGCCAAATTGGCCGTGCTTTTGTACGCGTCGGATTACATGGTCCGGAAAATGGAAGTCAAAGAGCGGTTCTTCCGCGCCGTCATGCCGATGGGTGCCGCCGTCGCAGTGGTGGGCTTGTTGCTGCTGGCAGAACCGGATATGGGCGCCTTCATGGTGATCGCCGTCATTGCCATGGGCATACTGTTTCTGGGTGGCGTCAATGCCCGCATGTTCTTTGTCATCGCTGCGGTATTGGTGATCGCTTTTGCCTTGATGATTGCATTCAGTGAGTTTCGCCGTGAACGCATCTTTGCCTACCTCAACCCCTGGGCTGAAGAGCATGCACTGGGCAAAGGTTACCAATTGACCCATTCATTGATCGCCATCGGACGCGGGGAGATTTTTGGCGTGGGGCTGGGAGGAAGTGTTGAAAAGCTGCACTGGTTGCCTGAGGCGCATACCGATTTTCTGCTTGCAGTCATCGGCGAGGAGTTTGGACTCGTCGGCGTGGTTGTCGTGATTGGCATGTTTTTCTGGATGACCCGTCGCATGATGCACATTGGCCGCCAGGCAATTGCCCTGGACCGGGTTTTTGCCGGCCTGGTTGCCCAGGGCGTGGGCATCTGGATGGGATTTCAGGCGTTTATCAATATGGGTGTCAATTTGGGGGCGCTGCCTACCAAGGGTCTCACATTGCCTTTGATGAGTTTTGGTGGGTCTGCCATTTTGGTAAATCTGATTGCCATTGCATTGGTCTTGCGAATCGACTTTGAGAGCCGTCAGCTCATGCAAGGGGGACGATCATGAGAACCCATGGCCAGAGAACAGCGCTGATCATGGCCGGGGGCACGGGGGGGCACATTTTTCCTGGCTTGGCAGTCGCCAATGCACTTCGGGATGCTGGCTGGCGCGTCCATTGGCTGGGCGGACGCGGCACCCCGGGGAGCCCAAGCATGGAAAGCAGTCTAGTGCCCGCTCAAGGCTTCCCGTTGGAAAACATTGACTTTTCCGGTGTTAGGGGCAAAGGGATGATGACCATTCTCGCCGTGCCATTTCGCCTTTTGCGAGCTTGTTGGCAAAGTGTCGCCGTGTTGCGCAAAGTGCAACCGGATGTCGTTGCCGGGATGGGGGGCTACATCACGCTACCTGCTGGTCTTGTCAGCATCTTCATGCGCAAACCGCTCATCGTGCATGAACAGAATTCTGTTGCAGGCATGGCCAATCGCATCCTTGCGCGCTTTGCCCAAAAGGTCTACACCGCATTTCCGTCTGCGTTTATGAAGGGCAGTGGGGTCTCGCATTGGGTGGGTAACCCGTTGCGGGCCGCATTTGTCGGCCAACGCGAACCGGTAGCGAGATATGCGGACCGCCACGGACCGTTGCGTCTGTTGGTATTGGGAGGAAGCCTGGGTGCGAAAGCACTCAATGAGATTGTGCCGCAAGCGCTGGCTTTGATGCCGACGCAGAGCCGTCCGATGGTGATCCACCAAAGTGGCCAAAAGCACATTGCCGAATTGCAAGCCAACTACGCTGCCGCAGGCGTGCAGGCCGAGCTCAAACCGTTCATTGAAAACGTGGCTCAAGCGCTTGCAGATGCTGACCTGGTGATTTGCCGGGCTGGCGCCAGCACCGTGACGGAAATTGCAGCGATCGGAGTGGCTGCAGTGTTTGTGCCATTGCCTTCGGCGGTCGACGACCACCAGTCCGGCAATGCCAAATTTCTGGTAGACCAAGGCGGCGGGTGGATCGTCCCGCAGCAAAAGCTCACGCCAGATCGCTTGGCCAGAATGCTGCAAAAAGCAGATCGTGCGACGTTGTCCGTGGCTGCGGCCGCAGCGCGTGGCATGGCCAAGTTTGGTGCCACCGAGCGCATTGTGTCCGCGTTCGCTGAACTGTCGCAAGTGCAAGGAAAGTCATGAAGCACGCAGTCAAGCAAATTCACTTCATTGGTATTGGCGGTTCCGGCATGTCCGCCATCGCCGAAGTTTTGCACACACTGGGCTACGTCGTAACTGGCTCAGACCAAAACGACAGCGCCACTTTGCGAAGGCTTTCCGGCCTGGGAATCAAGACTTTTATTGGCCACAATGCTCACCAGGTGGACGGCGCCGACGCCGTTGTGACATCCACAGCTGTCAAGCCCGACAACGCGGAGGTTGCCCAAGCGAAGGACAAGGGAATTCCGTTGGTGCCCCGCGCATTGATGCTGGCTGAACTAATGCGGCTAAAAGGCGGAATTGCCATCGCCGGAACTCACGGAAAGACCACCACCACCAGCCTAGTCGCCAGTGTATTGATACAGGCAGGTCTTGATCCAACCTTTGTGATTGGTGGCCGTCTCAACAGTGCAGGTGCCAATGCCCGGCTTGGGAAAGGTGACTACATTGTGGTGGAGGCAGACGAGTCAGACGCGTCCTTTCTTCACTTGTTGCCGATCATGGCGGTGGTGACCAATATCGATGCAGATCATATGGAAACCTATGGCCACGACTTCAACCGCCTGAAGGCTGCCTTTGTTGACTTTTTGCACCGCATGCCGTTTTATGGCACAGCCATTCTGTGTACCGATGATGAGGCCGTGCGCGACATACTGCCCAACGTGACATGTCCCGTCACGACCTACGGTTTTGAAGAAGGTGCACAGGTCCGCGCGATTGATGTCCGCGCTGTGGGTGAACAGATGCATTTCACGGTGCAGCGCCAAAATGGTGTCACTTTGCCCGATCTGGCTTTGGTTCTGAATCTTCCTGGCCGTCACAACGTACTGAACGCGTTGGCGGCGATAGCGGTCGCGGTAGAACTTAACGTCACCGATGCGGCCGTTGTGCGTGCGTTGACCGATTTCAAGGGTGTAGGTCGCCGGTTCCAGAGTCACGGTGATCTGCCCGCCCAGTCCGGCGGAACGTTCCGTCTGATTGATGATTACGGACACCATCCGGTTGAAATGGCAGCCACACTTTGCGCCGCACGGGGTGCCTATCCCGGTCGGCGGCTGGTACTCGCGTTTCAGCCCCACCGCTATTCACGCACAAGGGATTGTTTCGAGGACTTTGTCAGAGTCATTGGCACCGCTGACGTGGTGTTGTTGGCCGAGGTCTATGCCGCTGGTGAAACGCCAATTGTCGCGGCCGACGGGCGTGCGCTGACGCGTGCGCTTCGTGTGGCTGGCAAGGTTGAGCCGATCTTTGTGGACGATATTGCGTTGATGGTGGATGCCATTTACGACAACGCACGCGACGGTGATATCGTTTTGTGCATGGGCGCAGGATCGATTGGCGCTGTTCCTGCAAAGCTGGTCCAATCCCTGCAGGAAACACGGCGATTGTCCGAACCGGGTGCAGCGCCATGAGCCGGGGAGTTTTGAATTTCGGGAAAGTCGCCGTGTTGATGGGCGGTGCATCGGCCGAAAGGGAAATATCGTTGATGTCCGGAAATGGCGTATTGGAAGCCTTGCGCTCGCAAGGCGTTGATGCCCACTCTTTTGACCCGGCGAGACATCCGATGGAGGCGCTTCAGCGCGATGGGTTTTCCCGGTGTTTTATTGCCTTGCATGGCAGATTCGGTGAAGATGGTACTGTGCAGGGCGCGCTGGAATTGATGGGTATTCCCTATACGGGCTCAGGTGTCATGGCATCCAGCATTGCCATGGACAAGGTCATGACCAAGCGTGTTTGGGGGGCTTTGGACCTGCCAACCCCCCGGTTTGTCGTGTTGGAGCCGCATCAGCAGCAGCGTGAACAGGTGATGGCAGTGCCCGACGAGCTGGGTCTGCCCTTGATCGTCAAGCCTTCGCGCGAAGGATCTTCGATTGGGGTGACGACAGTATCGGGTTATTCACAAATGCAGGACGCGGTGGATCTGTCTGCGCGATACGACCCGGACGTACTGTGTGAGGAGTTCATTGAAGGCCTGGAAGTAACTTGCCCGGTGCTCGGCGAGGGCCGGACCGCACGCGCCTTGCCGATTGTGCGGATCAATGCGCCCGCCGGTGCCTACGACTACCAGAACAAGTACTTCACGGATCTGGTGCAGTACCAATGCCCGAGCGGGTTGCCAGAAGTCGAAGAGCGCGAGATTGCCAGAATTGTGCTGGCTGCCTATCAAGGACTGGGCTGCAGGGGCTGGGCGCGCGCAGATTTGATGATTCGCGCGCGGGACAGAAAGCCCTTTCTGCTGGAAATGAATACCTCGCCCGGGATGACCGGGCACTCGCTGGTGCCGATGTCAGCCAAGGCGGCGGGAATAAGCTATCAGAATCTGTGTGTGCAGATATTGGACATGGCCTGTCTGGATCAGCGGGCCGCAGGTCCTGCCAAGACTGGGGGGCCCAAGGCGTGAAGCAGAACGTTGTGGTCCCGCTGGACGTCAAACTCATGAACGGGACGTCCTTTGCCCTGCTTGCGACTTTCTCGCTGCTTGCTACAGGGATGGTGGCGGTGTGGGCACTTCAGTCGCCGCTCTTCGCCATCCAGGAAATCCTGGTGCTGGGGGATGTCACACATACCAACGCAATCACTCTCAGAGCCAACGTAGCACCCAAACTCGCGGGCACGTTTGTGACGCTGGATTTGGCGCGCGCGCGCGAGATTTTCGAAGCCGTGCCCTGGGTGCGCAAAGCGGTGGTGAAGCGCGAGTTTCCGAACCGCCTCAAGGTTGACCTGCAGGAGCACCAGGCCGTTGCGTATTGGGGGTCTGACGCCGAGTCCCGCCTTCTCAACAGCTATGGCGAAGTGTTTGAAGCCAATGTCGGCGAGGTCGAACAGGATGCCTTGCCGCGCCTGAACGGTCCGCATGGACAGGGCGCGCAGGTGTTGAATGCTTACCAGAATCTGGAGCCGCTGTTTGCCGGGCTGGACTTGGCGCTGGATCAATTTGAATTGACCGGTCGCGGCGGCTGGCAGGCGCGACTGGACACCGGCGCGGTGTTGCAGCTTGGACGCGGCAGCCCCGACGAAGTGGTAGCCAGAACACAGCGATTTGTGAGCACACTGGCGCAGATCACCGCCAAGTATGGTCGTCTGCCGGAAGCACTTGAATCGGCAGATTTACGGCATGAAGACGGGTACGCGATTCGATTGCGTGGTGTCACGACAACTGAACTGGTTCAGAAGAAAAAGTGACGACCAAGTGCGCAAACTGACAACACTTCAAAAGGAAAGAACTCGGACAGCAACATGGCAAAAGAATACAAAGACCTGGTCGTTGGCCTGGACATCGGCACCGCCAAGGTGATGGTGGTGGTGGCCGAAGTGCTGCCAGGCGGAGAACTGAAACTTGCTGGACTGGGCGTGGCGCCAAGCAACGGGCTCAAGCGCGGCGTGGTGGTCAACATCGATGCCACAGTGCAGAGCATTCAGCAGGCGCTCAAAGAGGCGGAGTTGATGGCCGATTGCAAGATCCAGCGCGTCTACACCGGCATCACTGGAAGCCATATTCGTGGCATTAATTCCAGCGGCATGGTGGCGGTGAAAGACCGCGAGGTCACTCAGGCCGACGTGGCGCGGGTGGTCGAAACGGCCAAGGCCATCAATATTTCAACCGACCAGAGGCTGTTGCTGGTGGAGCCCCAGGAATTTGTCATTGATGGACAGGACGTGAAGGAACCCATCGGCATGAGTGGCATACGGCTTGAAGCCAAGGTGCACATCGTGACCGGAGCGCAGAGCGCGGCAGAAAACATCATCAAGTGCGTACGCCGCTGCGGGCTGGAAGTGGAGCGGTTGATGTTGAACCCGCTTGCCAGCAGCCTGTCGGTTTTGACCGAAGACGAGCGGGAGCTGGGCGTGGCCTTGGTGGACATTGGCGCGGGTACCACGGACGTCGCAATTTTCACCAACGGTGCCATTCGCCATACCGCCGTGATACCCATTGCCGGGGACTTGATCACCAGTGACATTGCCATGGCGCTGCGCACGCCGACCAAGGATGCGGAGGACATCAAGGTTGAGAGCGGCTGCGCCAAGCAGTTGCTGGCCGACCCAGACACCCAGGTCGAGGTGCCAGGACTGGGTGACCGGGGACCCCGCATGCTGGGGCGCCAGGCGCTGGCTGGCGTGATCGAGCCGCGTATTGAGGAAATTTTCTCACTGGTTCAGCAGGTGATCCGCGGCTCGGGTTACGAAGAGGTGCTTTCCAGCGGCATCGTCTTGACCGGGGGAAGTTGTGTCATGCACGGCATGGTTGAGCTTGGTGAAGATATTTTTCTGAAGCCCGTGCGCCGTGGCGTGCCCAAATACCGGGGCGCATTGTCCGACATGGTGGCGCAGCCGCGTGCGGCCACGGTCATGGGTTTGCTTGAGGAAGCCAGACTTGCGCGCATGCGCGGCTTCAAGGTCGCGCAGAAGAATGGTTCCATGAAGACCGCCTTTGGCCAGGTTAAAGACTGGTTTGTAGGAAACTTTTAGAAAATGAAACTCCAACGCTTATCACTTTGTGCATCGCGCCGCGCTGCGTGTGGGACGGCCCTGCGCGACGTGCCGGTCACGATCGACAAAATCTGGCTCGCGCGCGGAAGTCCCCATCGGCGATGGCGGTGCACGGGACCGCCCTGATCGACTGGACAGCAAAAAAATTGAGACAGCAACTTACTTTAGGCAACTGCAAATTAGGAGATTCACATGAGCATCGAAATGATTGAAGAAGAAGCGTTCAACCTGGGCACCCAAATTAAAGTCATCGGCGTCGGCGGTGGCGGTGGCAACGCGGTGGAGCACATGATTGAGCGGGGCGTTCAGGGCGTCGAGTTCATCAGCGCCAACACTGACGCACAGGCACTGGGCCGCAGCGCCGCCCACAAGACCATCCAGTTGGGAACTACCGGTTTGGGCGCGGGCAGCAAACCGGACAAGGGCCGGGATGCGGCTGAAACGGCGATTGAAGACATTCGCGCTTCGATCGATGGCGCCCACATGCTCTTCATCACTGCAGGCATGGGAGGTGGCACGGGCACCGGCGCTGCACCCGTGATCGCCCGCATTGCCAGGGAAATGGGAATTTTGACTGTGGGTGTCGTCACCAAACCGTTCGAGTTTGAAGGTGGCCGTCGCATGAGCAATGCCGACATCGGCCTGGCCGAGCTGGAAGCCAATGTGGATTCGCTGATCGTTGTGCTGAACGAGAAGCTGCTGGATGTGCTGGGTGACGACATCACCCAGGACGAAGCCTTCAAGCACGCCAATGACGTGCTCAAGAACGCCGTGGGCGGGATTGCCGAAATCATCAATGTGCCAGCGCACATGAACGTCGACTTTGAAGATGTGCGCACCGTGATGGGTGAGCCCGGCAAGGCCATGATGGGAACAGCCACTGCGGGCGGTCCCGACCGTGCCCGCATCGCTGCCGAACAGGCGGTGGCCTGTCCGTTGCTCGAAGGCGTGGACCTGTCTGGTGCCAAGGGCGTGCTGGTACTGATTACCGCCAGCAAAGGGTCGTTGAAGCTGACCGAATCGCGTCTGGCGATGAACACCATCCGCGCTTACGCGTCGGCAGACGCGCACGTGATTTACGGCACGGCCTACGATGACGCCTTGGGCGACGACATTCGTGTGACCGTGGTTGCCACGGGCTTGAGCCGCCAGGGCGTTCGCCGCACCGCCCCGCCGTTGCAAGTGCTGCGTACGGGTACGGATAACGTGCCGTTCCATGTGCCAACGCTCAATACGGTGGCGACCGGTTCTGCGTCCTTGTCGACTGCGCATCTGATGGCTGGCCAGCCCGACTACGGCAGCATGGGAACGCCTGCCGTGTGGCGTGGGCGTACCTCGGCCGCTGCCAAGGTGGACGCGTTGTCCAGCGGTGGCATGGACGATTACGAAATCCCTGCGTTCCTGCGGAAACAAGCGGATTGATGTGGCCCCTCGTCATTTCGTATGGATCTTGACCGCCAATAAAATCGAAAGTAGCAGCGCCCGGTGGGGCCACAAATCCACCGGGCTTATCTTCAATTGAAAGACTTCTTTCAGTTTGAGGCGTGGTGGACTTCGCATCCGACCTCAAGGCTCACGGGGGCGAGCCAGCGCAAGTCAAACATGTTTACTTGCAAGTCGTATTCGAAGGTTGAAATACGACACCGCGCGATTGGAAGGAAGAAATTTTCTCCTCGCTATACCCAGCTTCCCGCAGGATCTGGGTAGTGTGCTGCCCCACGGTCGGTGCATGGAAGCGCACCGTGGCAGGTGTCAATGCAAATTTCGTCGCCGGGTTGACGTAGCGGATGGTGCCTTCGGTGGGATGCTGCGCCGTCTGGAACAAGCCGACAGCCTTGAGATGAGGGTGCTCGGGTAGATCATCGACGTCATAAATGGGGGTCGCTGGTATGTCGAGCGCCCCGCAAAGTGCCATCCACTCTGCGGTGGTGCGTTGCCGCGTGATTTCGGCCATCTCTTTGTAAATTCCAATCAGATTGGCATTGCGCGATTCGCGATCACGGATATTGAACCTTTCCACAAGTTCCTCCCGGCCAGCCGTCTTGAAG